>CAMZKJ010000020.1 GCA_947311245.1 uncultured Candidatus Altimarinota bacterium | reverse complement strand
TTGTTCTTTTTGTTCTTTTTCTGATACTGTTACTTGCTCTTCAGTATGAGTTGCAATACCTCCTTCTTCTATATTTTCTACATCTTCTATATTCTCTATTTTATCTATATTCTCTATTTTTTGAGGTTCTTTAATAAACTCTGGAACTTCTTCAATACTAATTTCTTCATTTTCATTTTCATGTTCATTTTCGTTTGCTTCTACTTCTACTCCTACTTCTCTTTCTTCTCTTTGCTCTATATCCTCAATAGCAGGAATTTCTGCATCTTTCATCCAATCTGGGAGCTTCGCAGTATCTAAAACCTCTTCTTCTTGTTCTTTTTCTGATGCTGTTACTTGCTCTTCAGTATGAGTTGCAATATCTCCCTCTTCTATATTCTCTATTTTATCTATTTTTTGAGGTTCTTCAATAAATTCTGGAACTTCTTCAGTACTAATTTCTTCGTTCTTATTATCGAGAATATCAAAAGGATCCGGTAATTCTTCTTGCGTCTCTACTGTATCAACAGAAGATATATCTTCATCTACACCTGCATCTTTCATCCAATCAGGAATTTCTTCGATATTAGCATCTTCTTCAGTGTTAGCATCTATATCCTCTTCATTAATACCAGAGTCTTCTTTTTCTTCATCAGTATCATTATTCATCCACTCTGGCAAATTCTCTTCTGATATTGCATTACTATTTTCTACACTACTTTTTGCTTCTCCTTCATCAGAAACAACTGTATCGTTATTATCAGAATCAAATTTATCCTGAATGTCTCCTTCTAAATTTTTATCTAACTCTTGTTTTTTATCAGATAAAAGAGTTTTTTCTTTTTGCATTTTTAAATCTTCTAATGACTTTTTCGGATGTAAATCTTTTAGAATCTCTGAAAAATCTTTTTCAGGATTATCTATTTTTTTCTTTAATAAAAATAAAATTGGTAGTAGTAAAAACAAAAATAAAACAAGTATCCACCACGAAAACCCAGATGAGTCCGTGTTATTATTAGCAGATTCATCAACAACAGGAGTATTTCCAGAAGGAGAATCTATTTTTTCCCAACCATCAACACCAACTTTTCCTACCGTTTCCTCAGGATCATCAGTATTTGTTTTTAAGCTTTCTGCTTCAATAATTTCCTTAGAATTGTTTTCAGTATCTTTATCTTTTTCATCTACTTCTTCACGAATAACAGACCCTCCATGTTGGGATTTTTCAAAATCTTTGGTTACCTCTGCTATAATTAACGAATCAGAATAAACACCTTTTCGTGAAATAGAATCTTCAACGGTTAAAACAACCGTATAATTTCCAGGTTTTTCATAAATATGCTCAACGTTTGGACCTTGAGCCTTAAAACCATCTCCAAAATCCCAAGAATACGATAAATCTGTATTTGCTAAATTTTCATCTGCTTTCGACTGAGATGAAATAAATGATGCTTTATTTCCATCTACTTGTGGGTAAAAATATGCGAAAGGTGGGTCTGTTTTTAATTGCCCATCTGCCTGATTTAATACAGTAATTACTTTTCGCTGAATAGACGCAACTTTCCCATCTTCTTTTAAAGAACATACAACATTATAAATACCCTCTTCAGCATATAAATATTCTACTTTTTGTACATCTGAATCAATAATTTCGAATATCCCATCTCCATTAAAATCCCAAGAAACTTTAACATTTTTAGGATAATTAAAAATATTAAACGTTACCGTTTCTCTTTCTAATATTTTTGTTCGTGAAGCAAAAAGAAGAGGTTCAAGAAATTCCGCATTCTGAACACCATACAATGACCTATTTCTCACTGTATATTCTTGACGCTTTTCGTCATATTCTCCAACAACAGTAACGGAAAATTTTTGAATTTTATTACTTTTATCAATTGCAATAGGGTATAAACTTCCAGTATCTGCAGAATCTGTATTTTTATTATCAAAATCATTTGTCGCATCACCATCACCATCACTATCAATATCTAAATTTTCATCAATTTTATATTGCGTAATTTTTCCAGTCGATTTTCCAGAAAATACCAATACTGAATCTGTATTTGCCAATAACTCAATCTCATTAGATGATGTTTTTTGAGGTAATGTTGTAACCTCTACATCCAAAGGTTTTACAATTAAATTATCACTTTTTTCGTCAAAAATAATAGTTACAGATGTTGTATCTTCATTTCCATTTTCATCTTTTACTGTTAAAACTGCACGCGATGGGATTCCAGTATTTACATATGTTCGTTTAAAGTATGTTCCAGATAAATATGAAGCATCATTTTTATTATCAATATCGTTATCAGAAATCCCATCTTCATCACTATCTACAAAAATATCAGATTCTAATGCATATGTTTTAATAGCACCTGTCGAATCTAAAAAAGAAAATATAATTTCTTCTTTTTCTCCAGAAAGAGTAATAACGCCATCTTTTATCTCCGGAATAGTTGTAAGTTTCGCAGACAATGGAGCAAATACAGGCATCTTCAATGATACATTCACTTCTATCAAAGAACTCTTTATATCTCCATTTTTCAATTCTTCATTTACACGAATAGTATATAATCCATCTTTTGTAAATTTATATTTAAATTTTTTATTTTTTATTGTATCTAAAATATTTCCATCTTGAGTAACAATCCAAACTAAAGAAGAGTGAAGTTTTTTATTTTTCACACTCAACTCTAACTCTTCTCCTGTTTTTGAATATACATAACTTGCTGCCATCGTTATGTTCATACACATAAAAACACTTGCTAATAATCCACCAAAAAAAATACTTAAATATTTCATATTACTCTTGAATAATAAATTGTAATTGCTCTGTTAAACTTCCAGAAAGTGTATCAATAGCTTCCACCTCTACAATAGCATCTCCAAGATCAGTTGGAGTAAAACTAAAGATAGCACGCCCATTTACACTTTCTACCGACGATAAAGCAAAAATACCATTCCCTTTAAGAAGCTTAATTTTCACAGTTCCTGAATATAAACTTCCATCTACATTTTGAATAAATGCAAAAATTTCAATTTTTTCATTTTCCTTTATAAAGCTTTCTCCACCATATAAATTTAACTGTGAAAACGGTGAAGTTGAATCAATAATTAAACTACTATTAATATCACCTCCCAATTCACCAATGGGCTTCCATTTGGAACGACTATAATTCCGATACGCATTCATAACAGTATCAAATGAATTATTTAGATCTAATAGTGTTTTTTTATCCTTAGGATTTTTTCTTAAATCTGATAATAAAGAATTCATAGTATTAACATCTGCATATAAATAATCAGACTCTTTTATCTCTATATTTAATAACTCTATTGCATCAGACAAAGAATTCAATTCTTCATCTGAAATATCCCTATCTTGTTTTAAGATATTATCAAGATTTTCTTGAACACTTTGTATGTTTTTTGACGAACTTTCAGAAATCAATGTTGAAAAAGCAACATCATCACTATTAGCCATTATAACTCCTGATAAATTATTTATATTTATTTTTCGTATAATTGTATCTTTAGAATTTTGTGCATCTTTAATAATTAATGAAACTTCCGACTGCAACTGACCATGTGGATAAACATGGGTAAATACAGCCGTTTGATAATCTTTATCGTTTTTAGGATTGCCATCCCCGTCCGAATCTTTCTCTAAATCTATATCCCAAATATATTCAATCCCATTTCCTTCAATACTTTTATCATAAATAGAATCAGTTGCATTAAATAAAACCTCTTCCGGCTTCACTCCAGTTTTTTGCACTAAAAATTTTGCAAGGGGTAATTTTGAAACTTTTGCCACTTCTAATCTATATATTTTACTACTTTCCAAACCTTGATACAAAACCTTTAGACGAACTTCTTTCGGACCAGAACTTTTATATTTATATGATACTTTATTTATACTCGTTATTTTATCGAAGACTCCATCATTATTAAAATCCCATTTGTACTCAGATAAATGAGAGACATCCACACCATCCACTGTTTTCACGAGTGCGGTAAAATCGAAATTATCACCTAATAATGCAGTATCCTTGTCTAATAAAATTGTAACCTTTGGTTTTCTATTTATATCCGTTTTTACAAATACAGGAGGAATTTTCCCAAAGCTATCGATGGTAAATACCTCTGCATCATTATCGTCTACCACACTTCCAAAAAATGAATACTCATGGATAGAACCTTCTTCCCCATAATCTGGAATTGTAATAGTGGTATGGTCTTCTTGAGTTGTATGAAATCCAATTTTTTTATGTGTTGCATCTTTTTTTCTTTCAACCCACCATGAATATTTCATAATTTTCCCATCAGGATCTTTTGCTTTAATAGAAAGCGTAGACGACATTGGAGATAATTTTTTCTTAGGAGATTTAGCAGAAAAATTTAAAATACTCGGTTTTGTATTTTTTACATAAACATATACAAACTCTTTTTCAGATTTTTTATTTGATCTTTTATCTTTTACGAAAAGTGAAACTTGTGCGCACTCTCCTTCTGCTGAAACCTTTTCAAATTTCCAAGGAAGAATACTCGTCGACTCTTTTTCCCCTGACGAAAATTCCCAATAATACGAAAGAGAAGAAGATTTTCCATTTTTATTCACAGATTTTTCAGCAGAAAATTCAATATTTTGTGAACGAAATATTTCTATTCCATCTTTTCCGCTTCCACATAAATCTTTTTCTTGCTCAACAAGTTTCCCATCTACAAATAATAATATTGCTGCAGTAGGCTTATCAACGAGTCCTATAAAAATAGTTTTTTTCACAGTAATAGTATTTTCATTTTCATCGCTTACCACAAGAGTAATAATATATTTCCCAGATTTCGTATATGTATGCACAACTGATGATTCTGATGTCGTTATTTTTTTTGACCCATCTCCAAAGCTCCATTCAAACACATTACCAGTATTCGAAAGAACATTTAATTCAACGTCAGTATTCACAGGATACACAAGACTTTGTATATTAATTTTTGCAGACAATACAGACAAAATATCAACTTTTTTCTTTACTATCTCAAATTTACCAAATTTATTTTCAACTCTTAGAACGACTACATACTCTTTTGCTTCGGGAAATATATATTCAATAGTCGGAGTATTTAAATCCGTTTTTTCAAAAACTCCATCTCCATCAAAATCCCATGAATATTTCAAATTACTCCCAGAAGGATCTGTACTTTTTATTGCATCAAAAAATCGTTGCCCAGGGTTTCCTTTATCTGTATTTTTTACAGTAAATTTAGGTTTCGGATTTTCTGCTACAACAATAAATGACTGAGAAGAGCTTGAAATATGCCCTTCTGCATCTTTTACAACAAGTTTTACCAAATACTGAGAAGGCGAATCAAAAGAATATTCAAAATTTTGAGACTGATATTCCGCAACAATCTCTCCATCAGATTTTAAGACTTTCCAATCATATTCCTGAATAAATCCATTTGAGCTTACAGATTTTTCTCCTGAAAACTTTACAGTTTCTCCAATATCATATTCATTTTTGTCTAATTTAAAATATGAAACTATTTTTTTTATTTCAATATTTACTTTTTTCGATAGTACTCTTTCTCCAATATTATCTTCAACTTCCAAAGATACAAAATATGTTCCTTCTTTTGGAAAAGAATATAAAACAGAACGCCCTAAATTTTCTTCTTTTTTCACCCCATTAAAATTCCAAATATACCGAGTAATTACTCGACCATTTTTTGGCTTTGTCTCGGACGGATTAAAAATAATACCTTCTCTATTTTGCTCTTGCGTAAACTCTATGGTTTCATTCATTGTTTTTCCCCCCACTGAAAATAAAGCTTCTGTATCTGGAGCAATAACTGTAACCGCTTTACGTGAAATTCCAGATAACACATTCTTATTTGGAGAATCCACATATAAAGAAAAAACATATCGACCAGGAACTGTAATAGTAAAGGCTCGTGTAATTCCATTCCCAACAATCTGACTCTTTCCATCTGGCCCAACAACAGACCAATGATAATTATCATTTGATAAAATAATAGGGGAAACAGTTTTTTCTGCAGATAGAGTTACAATAGTCGGAGCTGATGCACGCGAAGATTTCAAAAATATAGATGGTTTAATTTCTTGCAAACTATTTCTAATTTTTTTAATTTTACCAATAGATGTTTTTATTTTTTCTTGAGTTTCAACTTTTTTTGGATCTTGTTCTAAAGTATTTACAAGCCCTTGCATATTTTCATATTCTGCAAACAATTTTTCATTATTTCCATAATTTTTCTTTAAAACATCTATCCCCTTTTGAATTTTCGCTACATTTACATCATCAATACCCTTCTCTAAATCATTTATTTGGCCATCAATAGTTCCATTATTACCCATTTCTGAATTTACTCCACTCTTACCAGTCCAGACAACTGTTCCATCTCGTCCATAACCAACTATTGTACCATTTTTTCCTCCGTCACTATTTGTACCTTCTACCCCTGTCCATTCTATCGTTCCATCTTTATTAACCCCTACAACAGTACCACCTTCTCCAATTTTTACAGTAGTACCATCAGTTCCCCTCCCTAAAATAGTACCAGTTACCCCATTTCCACCTATCGTTCCAATTGTTCCATTTCCTCCTATTGTTCCAATTGTGCCATTTCCGCCTATCGTTCCAGTTGTTCCATTTCCACCTATCGTTCCACCTGTTCCACTTCCTCCTATTGTTCCACCTGTTCCATTTCCGCCTATCGTTCCAATTGTTCCATTTCCTCCTATCGTTCCAGTTGTTCCATTTCCTCCTATCGTTCCACCTGTTCCACTTCCTCCTATCGTTCCACCTGTTCCACTTCCTCCTATCGTTCCAGTTGTTCCATTTCCGCCTATCGTTCCAGTTGTTCCTGAATTTTCCATTGGATCTTTCTTCATAATAAACCCTATTGCATAAACTATACTATAAGATAATATAATTATAACTATACCAATCATTGCATTAATTATTATCTTTTTTGCAGATTCTATCCCATCATCATCACTAAAAGAAAAAAGAATTACAACCCCTGCGTATATAACTATAAGAGTTAGTATCAAACCTATATATAACAAAACCTGATTAATAAATTTTACAACCCTATCACTTAATGTCTCTCCCTCTTCTATTTGTATAGCATCTGGTAATTTCTCATTATCAAGATAACTCAAACACGAGTCTTTCCCCTCACAAGGGTCAGATGTAATATCAAAACCTGCAGACTCCACAACACTCAACGTTTCCGTAAAAATTGGTGCAAAAAGCGAGAATAAGAAAAAAGACGCAATAAAGAAAAATATTAACTTTATTGTTTCACCCCCTATTCTCATATTTTTTAAAATTGTCATTTTTTTATAAATCAAATGTAATAAGGAAATTAATAATTACCCATGAAAAAATTATAATTATAATACCAATAGCAGCATTTATCATTGCATCTTTTGCAACTTCAACATCTTCTCCCATACTAGTAATATAACGAAAACCTGCATATAAAAATGCGATAAGTGCAATTACTCCTGAAAAAATTAATAAATATTTAATTACAAAAATAATAGTATCCATCAAGCTTCCCTCTTCTGCGATTCCTAAATTACTTCCTTCTATTTTTTCTTGAACCAATTTTGCCCCTCCAGAAATCCCCTCTCCTTCAAACACTGGCGGAGTGTTCCCAACCCCAAATAGCTCTGCTTGAATAGAAATCACAGAAAAATCTGTATTTAAGAATAATAATAAAAACAGTGCACAAACAACGATAAGCAACACTACGCTTTTTCGTCTTGCAATATTTTCATTCCAATATTTTTGTATATATGTTATCATTTTATCATGTTTTTTTTATCTAACTTTTTATCTAACCAGAAATAATATATTTAATATATCAAGACATATTAGCATGTTTTATTTAATTTTTCAAGAAGATTAGAATACATTTTTTTTATAAAAAAAATATGATAGTATAAATTTATAATACTACAAAATATTTAGAATATTATTATGAGTAGAAATCCAAACGAAACACCAGAAGAACGAAAAATAAGAATTGAAAAAGCAATTAAAAATGCAACAATTCGTCGAACTCTTAAGATTAAAAATGCTGAAAATCAAGAAAAATTTTCTGTATCAAAAGAAAGAACTCAAAAAATGAAATGGAGTAATATGCCAGAAGGATCAGTAATTCCAAATGCTGGAAATTCTAAAGAATATAAGACCGGTAATTGGCTTCCAACCCATTTACATTTTAACGATGAAACCTGTATTGATTGTGGACTCTGTTGGGCTGTATGCCCAGACGATGCTATAATATTAGATAAAGATGGACATATGACTGGAATTGACTATGATCACTGCAAAGACTGTGGACTATGTGTAGAGATATGCCCAACCGAGAAAAAAAGTTTATACTTTGAAGAAAAACCAAATCCTGAAATTTAAACCATACAAAATAATTTAATATAATATTTTATTATTTTTGCAAGATGATAATCTTGACATCTATCGCTACAAAAGAGTAAGGTTATATGAAATATAATTTTACTCTTTTTATATTTCAATTATACAAATACACACACATAAAACAAAAACACACAAATAGATACAAATACATACATTAGACCTTTTTCATTTTTCATTTATTGAATCTTTTCCATTTTTTTAAAAAGTGAGAAAAGATAAATCCTTTCTTCCTGACCATTTATATCAAACAAAAACTTTTTCTTGTATTCGGGTATAAGGAAGGATTTATCTTTCTTCACTTTTTGACTCGGCCTATACAAACGTCATTTTTTTATAGGTTAAACCAAATTTAGATTTTTAAAAGTTCTTCACTTCTTTTCTTTAAAGAAAGTGTAAACACAAACACAAATATAAAATCCGTTCTGGTACAACGAAAAAACTACCCAAAAACAGTGAAGATGAGAGCTTATGATCTCATTTGTATAAAGATATGTTCAAAGAAAAGCATAATATATAAGGTGTTATTTCTCAAATTACATATTTTTATCAGCAAAAAAACTCTAATTTTTTAATTAGAGTTTTTTTGTATATTTATATTTATTTCTCTCTCAATACACAATATACAATATATCTAAGTTATTACTATTGTTATTAGTATTATTTTACAGGTTTTATAGTTTTATATTTTTATCTATCTATCCATCTATCCATCTATCCATCTATCCATCTATCCATAAAATTCTTCTTAAACTCATTTTTATATCACATTCATCATCAAAATTATAGGCTTCTAAAATTAAAATATCTCTTATTTTACCTGATATTTCTATTTTTTCTATTCCTATTTCATATGGTTGAATTTTAAAAATTGAAATTATGTTATTTGGTTTTTGATAAGAAATCATTACAGTTTGGCTATTTTTAATTTTTTCTTCCAAAATATTTTGTTTTTTTTGCTCGCTAAGTTTTGCATCAGATAAATAATAATGAAAACGTGCAAAAAAATCTCGAACCCTCTCATCCATTTTAATATCAGATTTACGAAGAGACCGTTTCATTTGCATACCTTCAAAACTTCGGCACCTACTGAGTGCAACATATGCCTGCCCATGTGCAAATGTTCCACGCCCAAAATCAATAAAAACTTTATCAAATGTTTTTCCTTGGCTTTTATGAATAGTAATTGCCCATGCTAATTTTACGGGAAATTGCTTAAATGAACCAATTTGCTCTCTTTCTAAAACACCTTGTTTCATTACATATTTTGAAATATCCCACTGATGTCTTTTTACTTCATGAGTTTTTGTTACGATATCTGTTCCAATTTTAGATTGCGTTTCAATAGTCAAAACCTGATTTTCTTTATCTATTTTTATAATTTTTCCCAGAGTTCCATTTACCCATTTTCGTTCTTCATCATTATTTAAAAAAATTATCTGCGCTCCTTTTTTTAAGACCAAATCATCTTCAGCAGGAAATAAATTTTTTTTCACTTCTCCTATTATTTCCGATTCCGATAAAAATGGATCAGCTTCTATTTCTGCTAAATTTTTTATATTTATTGCATCTACATCTCTATTTGTAGTACACAATGAAATAATTCCAGAATCTTTATTTGGGTAAAACCCGGAAGGAGCAGTACATTTATTCAATTCTTGAATTTGAGCATAATTTATTGAATTATCTCGCACAGAATTTAACAAATCTACAAATCCAGAATCTTCTTGCCTGTAAACCTTTTCGAGCTCTACAAATTCAATATAAAAATCATCTCTGTTAAAAACATCTGAATTAAAAAAATATGGAGCCGTATATCCATATTCATTGTAAAAAATATCTTTATCTTGCGATGTAATAACTGGTGGTAGTTGATATAAATCTCCAATAAAAATCATTTGTACTCCTCCAAATGGCTCATCACTTTTTCGCACATTTCTCAAAAATATATCCATTGCATCCATTAAATCGGCACGAACCATAGAAATTTCATCTATTACAATAGATTCAATTCTTTTATATAAACTTGGATTTTTAGGTTTTTGTAATTTTAATGCTTCAGGTAATTCATACCCTGGTTTTAAACCAAAAAATGCATGAATTGTTTCACCATCAATATTCACTGCAGAAACCCCCGTTGGAGCAAGAACTACCATTTTTTTTTCTGATGTATAACGAAAATAATCAAGCAAAGTTGACTTTCCTGTCCCTGCTTTTCCGGTAAGAAAAATATGTTTCGACGATTCATTCATCAACGATAAAACAGACTGTGCTTGGGGTGAAAAATTATATTGCGTCATAGTTCTCTGGTGGATTTAGTATAAGTTCATTCAATTCATTTATTATATCCAATAACTCTCCTTCCGAAAACCCATGCCCTAAAATTCCCTGTTCTAGTGTTTCGAAATCACTTACATGACACCCTACACAATGCACGCCATAGTCCATAAAAATTTCTACTGCAAATGGATTTTCTCGAATAATATCTCCAATAATAGAGCTTCGAGTTACCAATTTTTCAGTAATAGTTTTTTCAGCTTCGACCGTTGGAGAATTATCATACTTATTTAATTGTTCAGACATATAATATATAATGTATAGAAATATAGATTCAGTAATTTTAGCTTATTGTACGATTTTTTTGTACTAGTTTTTTTACAAACTTCCAGCCTTCCATTCTAAAAATTTTTGATGAAATTCATCTAAATCTCCATCGAATACTAAATCTGGATTTGTTACTTCGTATCCAGTTCGTAAATCTTTTACCAATTTATACGGATGTAAAACATAATTTCTTATTTGTGTTCCCCAAGCAGCCTCTGTATGTTCTCCACGAACTTCTGCTGCTTTTTTTTCTTCTTCCTCACGCATTCTTTGTACAATTCTCGACTTTAAAATCTGCATCGCTTTTTCTTTATTTTGATGTTGAGAGCGTTGACTTTCACACACCACTGTAATTTTTGTTGGAATATGCAACATTCTTACTGCAGAATCTGTTTTATTTGCATGTTGCCCTCCCGAACCAGAAGATCGAAATGTATCTATTCTAATTTCAGAATCTGGAATAACAACATTTGACACATCTGCATCTTCTAACTCAGGAGTTACCATAACTCCTGCAAATGAAGTTTGTCGTAAATTTTTTGCATTAAATGGTGACTGTCGTACAAGGCGATGCGTTCCCTTTTCTGCCATCAATAATCCAAAAGCATTATGCCCTTTAATTTCCAATAAACACGATTTAATTCCCGCTTCTGTTCCATTTGACCGTTCTATAATTTCTACTGTCCAATTTTTTCGTTCACAAAATCGTAAATACATTCGCAACAACATTTCAGAATAATCTTGAGCCTCTGTTCCTCCTGCACCAGATGTAATTTCAAGAAGAGCATTTCGTGAATCAAATTCACCAGAAAGCAAAAGTTCTTGTTCTGCAATTTTTGAAATTTTTTGTACTTTTTCAAATTCTGTAACAATTTCTAAAAAATCTGCTGAGTCTTCTATTTCTGTACTATTTTCAGGAAATTCTGATTCGAGCATTTCTAACATTTCAAAAATATTTTGAATATTAGATTGTAAATTTAGCCATAAATCTCTGGACTTTTCGAGTTCTGCTAATTCTTGAGAAATTTTTCCTGCATTTTTTGCATCGTTCCAAAAATCAGATTTCTCTGTTTCTGCTTTTAGTTTTGCAATTTTTTCCTCTTTTTCAGAAATATTTACACATTCTATTCCTATTTTTATTTTATCCGATATTTTTTTTATTTCGTTTTTAAAATCTTGTACATCCATTCGTTTTAGTTTTTTTAAGAATATATTTTTTATATATTTAGTATAACAAAATAACAAAAAACAAAAAAATAAATAAATATTTAGTTATATGTGGTTATATGTAAGAATACTCAGAATTTCAAAGATAAATGATAAATAGTGTGTTATAAAAAAAAATTATGCTACTATTCTCATAATTTTTATATTTAAGATTAATTATATGAATAAAGCATACGAAGCAAAAAAACATGAAGCCGATATATTACAAAAATGGCAAGATGCAAATGTTTCTCAACCAGAAACAAAAGAAAATTTAGAAAAAAAATCTGGAAAAAAAATTTCAGATAAAACTTTTTGCGTTCCAATTCCACCTCCAAATGTAACAGGACAACTTCATTTGGGACATGCAATGATGCTTGTCATTCAAGATATAATGACTCGATATAACCGAATGAATGGAACCTCGTCTTTGTGGCTTCCTGGAACGGATCATGCAGCGATTGCAACCGAAACAGTTGTTTTAAAAAATCTAGGAGTTTCTTCGCGTGAAAAATTTACACGCCCAGATTTTTTAAAAAAATGCTTTGAACATACAAAAAATACACATTCTACTATTACCGGACAAGTCTCAAAAATGGGAGCAACATGCGATTTCTCTCGAGAACGATTCACAATGGATATTGGAATGAGTAATGCTGTTCAAAAAATATTTTCAGACTTGTATTCTCATAATTTAATTGTAAGAGGATACCGAATGATTAACTGGTCAACGGGTGCGCAATCGGTTTTATCGGACGATGAGCTGGAATACGAAGACCAAAAAGATACATTTTGTTATATAAAATGTGGGAAATTTGTAATGGGTACCGTTCGTGCCGAAACAAAATGTGCAAACTCCCCTCTTGTTTTACATCCAACAGAAAATTATGTAACAGCAAAATTTACAAATTCTGATAATATTTCTGAAGAATTTATATTTTCAGAAGTCTTATTTAACGATATTGAAAGACGAACAAAAATATTTAATAGATTAGATCCAAATGGAAAATGGGAGAAAATTTCCGTTAATAAAGGAAAAGAATTTGAAGGTGAAAAATTTTCATATGAAACATATTCGGGAAAACGAGATTTCTTTGTATTATGCGACGACGAAGTAATAGATATAAACAAAGGAACAGGAGCTATGACAATTTCAGTATGCCATTCGGCAGATGATTATTTACTTGCTCAAAAATATCCTGAAAAATTAAAAGACTATTATACTGAAAAAATAGATTTTGACGGTAAAATGACAAAAATTGCAGGAGAATTAGAAGGTGTTGAAGTAAAAATTGCTCGAAAACGAGCCGTAAAACTCATGCTTGCAAAAAATTTAATTGTAGGTCTTGAAAAAGATTATCTTCACAATGTTCCTCTTTGCTACAGAACAGGATGCGTAATTGAACCAATGATTTCACCTCAATGGTTTATTGATGTAAATAAAAAATTTAATTGGATAGAAGGAGTTGGTGCGGTAAAAGAAAATAGAGAATTAAAAATTCAGGACAATACTATTCAACAAAAATCTCTAAAAGAATTAACATCAGAAGCAATAAACAGAGAAGAATATAATAAAAATTCAGATTTAATAAATTTGGTACCAAACCGATTTAATAAAATTTATGACCAATGGATAGATAACCTGCAAGATTGGTGTATTTCTCGACAAATTTGGTGGGGACATCAAATTCCAATTTGGTACGACGAAAACAACACGCAACATGTTGCAAAAGAACAAAAATTATTATTTACTCGACATGGCGAAAGCGAAAACAATGTAAATAAAATTATTTGCGGAGATTCTCCTCTTACAGAAAAAGGGATTTCTCAAGCAGAAAAAACTGGAAAAAATTTACAAGTAAGAAATATTACAAAAATTATTTCATCTCCAGCCGATAGAGCGTTGAACACAGCGAAAATAATTGCTCAACAATTAGATAATTCTGGAGATTTACATTTAGAAAAAAATATAGAAACTTGGGATATTTTAAAAGAATTTCATGCTGGGAAATATGAAAATCAACCAATAGATGAAAAATCGAATAAAACAGCCCTAGAAAAAATATTAGAAGATGACGGATTTGATGCTATTGAACCATATGTAGAGATTGCACAAAAATTTTGGGAAAAAATAAAAACAGTAGAAACAGATGGAGAAATTTTAATTGTTTCACATAATGCACTTACCAGCTTTTTATTTGCAGTAAAAAATGGTGCAACAAAAGAAACAATTGTTGAACATTGGAAACGATGGAAAATGGATAATTGCGAAGTAAAAGAATCTCTTTTAATGATTCCACCAGCAGGACACGAAAATATGCGACAAGATGAAGACACACTTGATACATGGTTCTCTTCTGCACTATGGCCATTTTCAACGCTTGGATGGCCAGATAAAACTCCTGATTTCGAGAAATTTTTTCCAACTTCAGTACTGGAAACAGGACATGATATTTTATTTTTCTGGGTAGCGAGAATGATTATGTTTTCTAAATTTACAACAGGAAAAAACCCTTTTTCAGATGTGTATTTACACGGATTAGTATGTGATGAACATGGGAAAAAAATGAGTAAATCGAAAGGAAATGGAATAGACCCTCTTGAAATGATTGAAAAATTTGGAACAGATGCTGTAAGAATGTCTTTAATTGTAGGAACAACACCTGGGAATCAAGTAAGTTTAGGAGAGAAAAAAATTGAAGGATTTCGAAATTTTGCAAATAAATTATGGAATGTTTCTCGATATATTCTCAGTATCGAAAGTAGCGAAAGCAATGGACAACAATCGTTATCCACTACAGAAATAAATAGTTTACCAGAAAAATGGATTTTATCAAAAACTCAAACACTGATTAGCGAAGTGCGAGACGGGATTGAAAATCATAAATACGGAGAAGTCGGACAAAAATTATACGATTTTACATGGAACGATTTAGCAGATTGGGCAATTGAATCATCAAAATCAACATCGTCTGCAACTGTAGGAAATACACTAAAAGAAGTTTTAGACACTCTCTTAAAATTACTCCATCCATATACTCCATTTGTAACAGAACAAATTTGGGAAGAAATGGGAAACACAGAATTGCTTGCATTGGCAGATTTTCCAGAAGTAAATTCTGAATTTATAGATAAAAATGCAGAAGAAAAATTTGAGATTTTCAAAAATGTAACGGCTAAAATTCGTTCGTTGCGAAGTGCTTCAAAAGTTGATCCTGTAAAAAAAATAAAAGCAGTATTGTTTGTAAACAACTCTGAAATATTACAAGAATTACAAAAAACAACCGAAACAATAAAATCTTTAGCTCGGCTCGAAAGTTTAGAATTCATTACAAATGCAAACGAAAAACCAACTGAAAAATGCGTAACAGATATTGTATCCGGAACAGAAATTTTTCTTCCATTAGCAGGAATGCTGGATATGAAAAAAGAAAAAGAACGAAAAGAAAAAGAGTTAGAGTCTGCTCGTAAAATATTAAAAAATCTTGAAGGCCGAATTGCCAACAAAAAATATATGGATAACGCTCCAGAACATTTAGTGAAGCAAACAATCAATCAATATGAGGAAATTAAGAATAAAATTAGTATTTTAGAAGGCTAGCCTCAACTATCTAAATGATTCCGTACAACCAATATCTGGTTTCACATTTGGATTCGCAATAAAATATGTATTACTCAATTTATAAACCCTTCCCTCTATAGTAATATCTCCAGTATTTATTACATCTTGCAAACCCTCCGTTTTTACTGCAGCGTACGATGTCCCAGCTTTATCAAGCGTATATTCATTTGTTACAGCTTTCACATGATAATCCGAAGAATTTATTGCAATAAAATTATTAACAGTATTTATATTTCTGCAAGAGCGTCAAAATTGTAATTATATGTGCAAGTGTGTTATACTTTTTGTATATTTTATACTGATTTTATGGCT
>CAMZKJ010000019.1 GCA_947311245.1 uncultured Candidatus Altimarinota bacterium | reverse complement strand
TTCAGTCTAAAAAGGTTAAATACTCGAAGAAGAACCCTGTCAGGGTTTGTTAATTGGTTGTAAATCAGAAGTTAATTTTTGGGAAATTTTGCATATACAACCCTGACAGGGGTTTTTAGACCAAACTCATAACTAATTAGTTAATTTAGAAAAAAAAAGCAATTGTTTTTTGTAAGGATTTTAAATTATTGCGACTAAAGAATTGAAACAATCAAAATGTTTAATTCTAAAAAAAATATTAAAATGAAAAAAGTAGCAGTAATTATTTTAGCAGATACAGATACTATGGAAGCAATGGGGCGAGTATCAAATGCCTTTATGCTTGTTAAGGAACTTGCAGAAAACAAAGATGATTTTAAATTGATTTTTGAAGGCGCCGGGGCAAGATGGATTAATGAACTTGAAAAAGAAGACCATAAACTTCATGGACTTTATAAAGAAGTAAAAAAAGAGATAACCGGAGTTTGCAGCTTTTGTGCTCAAGCTTTTGGTGCGAAAACAAGCATTGAAAAATTTGGAATACCTTTAATTTCAGAATATAATCAGCATCCAAGCATAAGAAATATGTTTGTTGAGGGATACGAAGTAATCACATTTTAATAACAAAAATTCTAAAAAAATGAAGAAAAGTGTAAAAATTCTATTAATCGTTGTTGTGTTTGGTATATTATCAGTTGGAGGAACAATTCTATACATGTTTAACATGCCACATAGAGATGTACAGGGAGAAACTGCAAAATATACAATTGAAGCAAATAAATTTGTAAATGAATTTATGGATAATTCTGAAGCAAGCAATGCAAAATATTTGGATAATGTTGTAGTTGTTTCTGGAACTGTTGCGGAAATTAGTGAAGACCAATTAAAACAAAAAGTAATTTTATTAAAAACTGACAAAGCCGGTGTAAATTGCACATTTACAGCTGAAACAAATGTTAATGCAAATAAATTATCTGCTGGCGACAAAGTGAAAATTAAAGGAATTGTTAGGATGGGTGCATCTTATGATGAAGACTTAGAGGAAGCAGAATTTGCTATCCTTGAAAAATGTAACATAATTAAATAAAAATTAACACAGTAAATATTAATAAATCACAAAATTTAAGACAAATGAAAAAATTAACATTATTATTAATCGTATTATTCCCAACATTATTTTTTGCTCAAACAAAATATATTACAAGAGCTGGGCATGCAAATTTATTTTCAACCACAATTGCTGAAGATATTACTGCAGACAATTACAAAGTAACCTCTACAATAAATGCCGAAACAGGTGCAATGGTATTTGTAATCCCAGTTCAATCTTTTGAGTTTAAAAAATCTTTAATGCAAAAACATTTTAACCAAGAAAATTTTATGAATTCAAAAGCATTTCCAAAAATTAAATTTAAAGGTGAAATTAAGAATTTATCTACGGTAAAATGGGATAAAGATGGAAAATATCCTGTAACAGTTCAGGGAGATTTAACCATTAGAGATGTAACAAAAGCATTATCTGCCGAAGGAACAATTTCTATAGAAAAAGGAATAGTTACAGCATCTTCTGTTTTTATGGTTAAGCAAATATCTGACTATCATGTTGGTAAACCAACCCGAAAAAGCAAAAGAGACAATGTTGCTGAAAATATAAAAATAACTTATAAAGGAATTTATAAAGTAAAATAAAAAAAATCTTAATCATACCCTTTTAAACTTCACGTTTTAGGGTATGATTTTATTAATAAACAATATAATGAAAACTCTTCCTCAAGCAATTCAAAATATAATTAAAGCATTACAAAGGCCAAAGCAAGTTCTTAATAACGATTTACTTATTGAAATTATAAACAATGCAAATATTTCAAAAGAAGAACTTCTTAAATATTCAACTTTTGATCATTGCAAAACTGAAAGTTATGGTAGAAATACTTTATATCTTAATGATAATTTTGGCATATATGTAATGTCATGGTCGCAAGGTGATTTTACCGGAATTCATGGTCATGGACATTCAGAATGGGGCGTTGTATATTTTCTTGGCGACGCTGACCATAGAACTTATAAAGTTGAAGGCAATAAAGTTGAACTCGATGTAGCAGAAGTTATTAAAGAAGGAAGTGCAGCTCCAGTTTGTGGAGATCTTGTTCATGCAATGGGTAACTTATCTCAAAAGCCGTTCATCACACTTCATATCTATGGGTCAAATTCATATAAAGGTACAATTACTGAAGACTCTCAATTATATGAAATTGAGAAAAATAGAATTAGAACAACGCTTGGTCCTGCATATCTTAATATTTCAGATGAGCTATGTAAAAAAAGTAAACAAGGAATTTTAACTGATGAGAAAACAAATTCAGATTTTTATAGTTTAATTCAACAATTTTATAAAAGAAATAATATAAACATATAGTACCTAAAATAAAATATTTTATGGCTGAACTATGAAATAATAT
The DNA here is from genome assembly GCA_947311245.1 of uncultured Candidatus Altimarinota bacterium. Classification (GTDB taxonomy): domain Bacteria; phylum Patescibacteriota; class Gracilibacteria; order CAIRYL01; family CAIRYL01; genus SZUA-1403. Next base: position 5,984 of record CAMZKJ010000019.1, on the reverse strand, counting down.
CTTGTTTCAAAGTTCAGTTTTTTTATTTTTATGAAAACAAAACTTATTATCTTATTTTTTTTACTTTTGTATATTATTTTGTAAAATACTACGTAACTTATTAAAAAATAATTAATTATAAAAAATTTAGACATATGAACTTCATAAGACAAATATCAATCTTATTAGTAATTGCTACTTTATTCTCATGTAAAACTGAAAAAAAAGATAACAACATGGTAAATAATGCTATAAATAAAGCAGATATGGATACATCTGTTAAACCAGGAGATGACTTTTATAAATATTCAAACGGCGGATGGATTAAAAATAATCCTGTACCTAGTGATAAAACCAGATATGGTTCTTTCTCGATTTTATACGATAACAATCAAGTAAAATTAAAATCTTTAGTTGATGAACTTTTAAATGACAAAAATGAGAAGAATGAAGATGACAAAAAAATATCTGCCATTTTTAAAACGGGCATGGATACGCTAGCAATTGATAAAATTGGTTTTGAACCGATAAAAAATGCACTTTCCGAAATTAGCAAAATTCAAACAAAAGATGAATTTATGCAATATGTCGCAAAAATGCACACATTTAACAGTTTCCCTCTTTTTTACATTGGGGCAATGCAAGACGACAAAAATAGCTCAATGGTTATTCTTCACATGAACCAAGGAGGCTTAGGTTTACCCGATAGAGATTATTATACCGAAAATGACGAAAGAACAAAAAAAATAAGAGACGATTATACAAAACTTATTATTAAATTATTTTCTTTAAGCGGAGAAGACGAAAAAATAGCAAAAGAAAAAGCACAAAAGATTTTAAATTTTGAAACATTATTGGCAAAAAATTCATTAACAAGATTAGAACTTCGTGACCCTTTTACAACCTATAATAAGATGTCAGTAGATGAACTTCAAAAACTATCACCTTCAATTAATTGGAAAGTGTATTTTGAAAATGTGGGTATTAACAGTTTACAAGATTTTAATGTTAGAACCACAAATTTCTTTAAACAATTATCTCAAATTTTAGACAAAACAAATTTAAATACCTTAAAAACATACCTTTCTTGGAATACAATTATTGATGCATCTTCTTATTTATCAAGTGATTTTGAAAAAGCAACTTTTGATTTTTATGGTAAAAGTTTAAGTGGACAACAAAAAATGCGACCAAGATGGAAAAGAGTTTTAGGCGTTACAAATGGTGCTTTAGGTGAGGCTGTTGGAAAACTTTATGTAGAAAAATATTTTCCAAAAGAAGCAAAAGACCGTATGCTTAAACTTATTGAAAATTTAAGAACCGCGTTTGCAAAAAGAATTAATAATTTAGACTGGATGAGTGATGTTACTAAAGAAAAAGCAATAAGCAAACTTAAAGGAATTACTGTTAAGGTTGGTTATCCAGACAAATGGGAAGATTATAGTAAACTAAATATAAAAGAAAATTCTTCTTATTATGAAAACATTATAAATGCAAGAAAATTTTCTTTTAATAAAAATATTAAAAAGATTGGTAAGCCTTATGATAAGTTAGAATGGGGAATGACTCCTCAAACTGTTAATGCATATTACAGCCCTAACTCTAATGAAATTGTTTTTCCAGCTGCAATTCTTCAAGCTCCATTTTTCGATATGAATGCCGATGATGCTGTTAATTATGGAGCAATTGGTGTTGTTATTGGGCATGAAATGACACATGGTTTTGACGACCAAGGTAAGAATTATGATGTTGATGGAAATTTAAATAGTTGGTGGACAAAAGAAGACTCAATTAAATTTGCAGGACGAACACAAGCACTTGTGAAACAGTACAGTAACTATACCGAGCTTGACAGTTTAAAAGTTAATGGTAAATTAACTTTGGGTGAAAACATTGCAGATTTAGGAGGTCTAAATATATCTTGGGATGCATATCAAATGACTAATGAAGCAAAAGAAAACAAAAGTGTTGAAGGTTTTACTCCGGCACAACGTTTTTATTTAGCATATTCAAAAGTATGGCGACAAACAATTCTGCCAGAAGAACTTATGAGAAGGTTAAAAGAAGATGTTCATTCCCCTGGAGATGCTCGTGTTAATGTCCCTTTATTTAATTTAGAAACTTTCTATAAAACTTTTAATATTACTGAAAAAGATAAATTATACAGACCAAAAGATAAAAGAGCTATTATTTGGTAAATATAGCATAAACACATTTTTATTAAAAAGGGTAAGCATAGCTTATCCTTTTTAATTAAAATTATTATTTATTGTCAGTATATATATTTACATACGACTATTATATTGTTCATAAAGAATAAAAATAGTTATTATGAGAATTGATATACCTAAAAACTCATTAAAAAGAGTTATAATCATAGGAGGAGGATTTGCAGGTTTAACACTTGCAAAAAAGATTAGCAACAAACTTTTTCAAGTTGTTTTAATTGACAAAAATAACTATCACTCATTTCCCCCTCTGCTTTATCAGGTTGCAACAGCCGATTTGCCAGCAACATCTATTGCATTTCCTTTTCGGAAGATATTTAAAGACAGGAAAAACTTTTTTTTCAGACTTGCAGAGGTAAAGGAAGTAGTTAAAGATGAAAATTTGATAAAAACAAACATCGGCGATTTAAATTATGATTTTTTAGTTATTGCAACAGGTTCTGCAACAAATTATTTTGGAAACGAAGGGCTTACAATTCGTTCTATGCCAATGAAATCCATAAGGGAGGCTTTGAACATTAGAAGTATGGTTTTACAAAATTTTGAAAAAGCCCTTGGAATAAAAAATAAAAGAAAAAAGCAAAGCATGATGAATTATGTTATTGCAGGAGCCGGTCCTACGGGTGTTGAGCTTGCAGGAGCATTAGGAGAAATAAAACAAAATGTTCTAAAAAAAGAATATCCTGAACTAAATCCTGAAATGATGGAAATTACATTAATTCAAGCGGGAGACAGAATTTTACCAATGTTTTCTAAAAAAGCATCTGAAAAAGCAAAAAAATATTTGGAAGAACTTGGGGTAGATGTTCAATTAAATTCAAGAGTTACAGATTATTTCGGAGATTACATTCAAACACATAACAATAAAGACCTTATAGCACATACACTTATATGGACAGCTGGTGTTATTGGAAACCCTATTGCAGGAATTGAAGATAAAGTTCAGAAAAACAATAAAAGAATTATGGTTGATAAACATAATCGATTAATAAATTCTGAAAATATTTTTGTAATTGGCGACACTGCTTTAATGATTAACGAAAACAACCCGAGAGGACATGCAATGATTGCACAGGTTGCAATACAACAGGCTGTTATGCTTTCAAAAAATTTAAAAAATATAGTTTTAAGAAATCCAATTGTAGAATTTAGTTACAAAGACAAAGGTTCAATGGCAACAATTGGCAAAAATAAAGCTGTTGTTGAAGCTGGAAACCTAAAACTTTACGGAAGAGTGGCTTGGTATGTTTGGATGCTCGTTCATCTTTTGGCTTTGGTAGGTTTTAACCGAAAAATTAAAGTATTTATGGAATGGACTAAGAATTATTTTAGTAGCGGAAGAGGTGTTGAACTTATTTTGCATCCATTTGATTTTGGCAAAGAAAAAAAAGACAGAAAGGATAAAATTCAAAATTAACCTAAACACCTGCAAGCGTTTTTAAGACCTTGCAGCGTGTAACTTAAATGAAAAACATATTTAGCAAAATATTAATAAAGCCAATTTTTGATAAAACAATTGTAAAAGATGCAATAATTATTAGCATTATTGTTGGCAAAGTATTAAATCTTGTAAATCAGGGAGATGTGTTGTTTACTTTTGATTTTGAAATGATTTCACCACCCAAATTAATACTAACTTATTTTGTTCCTTATTTTGTTTCAACATATTCATCTGTAAAAACAAAACTGTCTTTTAATTTTGAAGAAGAATGCGAAAAAAATCATGACAAATCATAGAAATATTAACAATCAATGTCCTATTTTTACCAATATAACAATTTAATAATATGAAAGCATCCGATTTATTTGTAAAAGCATTAGAAAATGAAGGAGTAGAATATATTTTTGGAATTCCGGGAGAAGAAAATCTTGACTTCTTAAATTCACTAAAAAATTCTAAAATAAAATTAATTCTTAACCGACATGAACAAGGTGCAGGCTTTATGGCAGCAACTTATGGCAGGCTTACAGGAAAACCAGGTGTATGTTTAGCAACTCTTGGTCCTGGTGCAACAAATTTCACAACACCTGCAGCCTATGCACAACTTGGAGCAATGCCTATGATGATGATTACAGGGCAAAAACCAATAAAAAAGTCTAAACAAGGGCGTTTTCAAATTGTAAATATTATTGACTTATTTCGCCCTATTACAAAATTTACAAAACAAATTGTAAATGGAAACAATATTCCTTCATTAATAAGGGAGGCTTTTAGAATTTCAACTGAAGAACGGCCAGGAGCTGTACACCTTGAATTGCCTGAAGATATTGCAGCCGAAGATTGCGAAGATAGAATTTTTGAAGTTACAGGACACAGAAGACCTGTTGCTTGCGAAAAAGCAATTAATGATGCTGTGAAAATGATTGAAAACGCAAAGATGCCCTTATTACTTATAGGTGCAGGAGCAAACAGAAAAAGAACAAGTAAAGCATTAACACAATTAGTTGATGAAACAGGCATTCCTTTTTTTAATACACAAATGGGCAAAGGTGTTGTAGATGAGAGGCATAAACAATATCTTGGAACGGCAGCATTATCCGACAACGATTATCTGCATTGTGCAATAAGTCGTGCAGATTTAATCATAAATGTTGGTCATGATGTTATTGAAAAACCTCCTTTTTTTATGGAAGAAGGCAGAACAAAAGTTATTCATGTTAATTTCTTTCCAGCAAATATTGATGATGTTTATTTTCCACAATTAAATGTTATTGGCGATATTGCAACATCTATTGAAAAACTCTCTTCTAAAATTAAAAATACAAAAAACTGGGATTTATCTTATTTTGGAAGAATAAAAAATGAAGTTGAAACACATTTAAGTAAATATTCAAAGGATAGCAGATTTCCTTTATTACCGCAACGTTTGGTACATATTGTTCGAGAAGAATTAGATAGTAATGGAATTGTTACATTAGATAACGGAGTTTATAAAATTTGGTTTGCCCGAAATTATAAATGCTACAAGCCAAATACATTGCTTTTAGACAATGCTCTTGCAACAATGGGTGCAGGATTGGCATCTGCAATGGCTGCAAAACTAATAAATCCTGATAAAAAAGTTATTTCCGTTTCTGGCGATGGTGGTTTTATGATGAATTCGCAAGAATTAGAAACTGCTGTAAGATTGAATTTGGATTTAGTTGTTATAATTTTAAACGATAGTTCCTACGGAATGATTAAGTGGAAACAAGAAGGTTTGGGCTTTGAAAATTTTGGTTTAGATTATAAGAATCCTGATTTTGTAAAATATGCAGAAAGCTATGGAGCAATTGGTCATCGTCCAAAGTCAGATGAAAATTTTAGAGAAATATTAGCAAAATGTTTAAATATGAAAGGTGTACATCTTATTGATTTGTCGGTAGATTATTCTTTAAATCATTCAATTTTAAATGTTCTTTTAAAAGAAAAAACTTGTATTCTATAAAATAAACTAATATCCGCAATCCAGAAACTAACTAACTGAAAATAATGTCGTTAATTATTTAATAAAAGTGATATGATGTCTTTGGGTAACCCTCTGTTTATTAGCCTATTAACACCAAGACTTGCGGATTTAAGGATATATTCAAATTAAATTATTTGCATATTAAGACAGGTCAAGTTATATGTATTTTACTTGCAGACATAAACCGCAAAGCGGTTCAACAATAATAACCGCAGGTATGACCTGTGGTATAAAACTGCTTGGCATATAACAACACCGAAGGTGTTGAATTGTCTGTAATATTTAGTTCCATTTTGTATTTATTTTTTTTCAACCCTTGTAGGGTTTA
>CAMZKJ010000018.1 GCA_947311245.1 uncultured Candidatus Altimarinota bacterium | reverse complement strand
AGCTTTTGAAAATGGAATTATTACAGGATACGACGATGGAGAATTTAAAGGAGATAAATCACTTTCAAAACTTGAAGCTTTAGTAATTATAGCACGAGCGGCAAAGGTTGATTTTTCAAAATATACACCTGATGAACGATTATCTGAAGAAGAACGAAAACTTTGGTATGCACCATATCTTATGTGGGCATTAAAAAATAACCTTATAACAGAGGGAAATTATTTAGAAATAACAAAAGAAATAACAAAAGAGATAACACGAGAAGAGTTTATTAGATTAAATTATTTATATTTAGAAAAATAATTTAATCTAATATTTAAGCACTTCTTCTCATCATTTCCGTCATGCATTTTTGAGCATCATTAAATATATCAGCATCTACGTTTATTTCGTAGGTGTTGTTTTCTAATGCTCTTTTAATATTTTCAAGCGAAATTTGTTTCATATTTATACAAGAACCCATCAGAGAAATTATTTCTCGTTCTGGAAAATCTCGTTGAAGTTTGTTTGTCATTCCTTCTTCAGTCCCAATTAAAAAAGTTTTTATTTCTGGGTGTTTTGCAATATATGTACTCATTCCACCAGTTCCACAAATATGGTCTGCTAAATTTGTACATCTTTTTGGTGTTTCTGGGTGAATTATAACATGTGCATTTGGGTACTTATCTTTTTGTTTTTGAATAAACTTTGGACTAATGTTGGTGTGAACATGACAAAATCCTTGCCATGGAATTAATTTTTTTTTGGTTTGAGATTGTACATATTCGCATAAATGTTTATCTGGTGCAAAAATAATAGTATCCTCTTTAAAACTTTCAACAATTTTTACTGCGTTAGAAGATGTTAGCGTTGCATCTGATAATGCTTTTACAGCAGCACTTGTATTCATATACACAACAACTGGAGCATTTGGATATTTAGCTTTTACTCTTTTTAATCCTTCTGCATTTATTGTATCTGCCATAAAACATCCCGCCGATAAAGAAGGTAATAAAACTTTTTTACTAGGGTTTAAGAGTTTTGCGGCTTCTGCCATAAAATGAACTCCTGCAAAAACAATTGTTTCGCATTCTATTTCTTGTGCAGATTTACACAGTTCAAAACTATCTCCTATGCTGTCGGCTACTTCAAATATTTCTGGATTCATGTAGTTATGAGCCAAAATAATAGCATTTTTTTCTTTTTTTAATATATTTATTTCTGTAATCAATTGTTGAATTTCTTTTGAATATTGCTTCATATTAGGAGTGTAAATTATAAAAAAATTTCACTATTACAACTTTTTATAAGTAATTTTTATGATGAGTATAATAGAATTTTTACTCAATTTAAAGTGTTTTAACTATGCTTTTCACATTCTATTGACGAAAAGGGGATATTACGCGAAAATAAAGGTCGAATTTATATTATATTTTAATTTTAAAGTACGTGTTAAAAATTAGACTTCAGAGAAAGGGGCGACGAAATAGACCATTTTATCGAATTGTTGTAGCTGAAAAAGCGAGAGCAGTACAAGGAAGATTTCTTGAAATTGTAGGACATTATGACCCAATTAAAAAAGATATTGTTTTAAAAACTGATAGAATTGAGTATTTTATTTCAAATGGAGCTCAACCTTCTCAAACAGTCGCTCGACTTGCAATTAAAGAAGGAATGAAAGATTTAGAAAAATTTCTTGATAAAAGAGTAACAAAACCAACAAAAGAAGAAGCTGCAAAAGCTGCTGAAAAAGAAGGGGAAGAAGCATAAAAAAGTTTATAATAATTATTTATGATTACTCAATCTGATAAAGCTGAAGAATTTTTACAATATACTCTTCATATTATATTAGAAGATACTGATGCTATTCATATAAAAAGAACCGTTGATGAACTTGGAACACTATATGAATTACAGGTTGCATCGTCTGATATGGGGAGATTAATAGGGAAAGAGGGGAAAACTATTCAATCTATTAGAACATTACTAAGGATGATTGGTTCTCAAAACAATGAAAGAATTAATTTAAAAGTTTTAGAACCGGAGTCTTAAAATAGTAGATAATATAAAAAAAACAGATAAATTTTTATCTGTTTTTTTTATCTGTTTAAATTTTTTTGTAGAGTACAACGATCGTTGTACTCTACAGTTTTTATCCAAAAATTTTTTGAAAAAATCCTTCTTTGTTTGAATAGTTTAAATTCATATCTTTTGCAATTTCTTCAAGTTTTGTTCTGTTCTCATCAGACATACTTTGGGAAACGTCTATTTTAATATGAACTATATGGTCCCCCTTACTCTCTGATCCAATTTTAGGCATTCCTTTTCCTCTTATTCGAAGTGTTTTTCCGTGGGCAGTTTGTGCTGGAATTTTTATTTTAGAAATTCCATAAACTGTTTCAATTTCTACTTCTGTTCCAAGAATCGCTTGAAATGCATGAATTTCAAGATCTGTATGAATATCGTCTCCTTCTCTTCTAAATTTATGTGATGAGCTTACAGCAATATGAAGAAGTAAGTCTCCAGAAGGTGCATTTTTCTCTCCTGCTTCACCTTTTTGTGCAATTCGAAGCAAAGCTCCATCAAAAACTCCTGCAGGAATTTTAACTTCAACTTTTCGTTCTCCTACTTTCCGTCCTCTTCCGTTACATTTTTTACATGGTTTTTTAGGGATTTCTCCTTCTCCTTTACAGTTTGGACAAACCATTTGTGTTTGAATAATTCCAAACGGTGTTTGTTGTCGTCCTGCAACTTGTCCTGTTCCGTGACATGTTGTGCATGACTTTGTTCCAGAGTTTTTTTCTTGTCCACGTCCGTCACACGGCGAGCACTTTTCATTTGCAGAAAATTTAATTGTTTTTGTTAAACCTTCTACACTTTCTTTAAAACTTAGTCGAATTTGAACTTCAACATCTCTTCCTTGTTTTGGGCCTGATGGTCTTCTGCTTTGTTGTCCACCTCCAAAAAAAGAGTCAAAAATATCTTCATATCCACCACCTCCTGGAAATCCTCCTCCAAATGGGTTTCCACCGTATCCACCACCATTTCCACCAGAAAACGCATCATGTCCAAATTGGTCATATTGTGTTCTTTTTTTTGCATCTGATAAAATTTCATATGCTTCAGAAATTTCTTTAAATTTACCTTCTGCCTCTGCATCTTTGTTCACATCTGGGTGATATTTTGCAGCAAGTTTTCGGTATGCTCTTTTTATTTCTTGTTCGGTTGCACCTTTTTTTAATCCTAGTAATTCATAGAAATCTTTTTTCATAAATATTTGAAGTAATAATTAACAGTCACTTGTGTAAAGTGCTAATATTTTATCAAATTATTTTTTTTGAAGCAAAGATATTGTTGCAATCTTATCTTTATTTATTTTATTAAATAGCAGTGTAGAGAACTTTTTTATGTATATTATTACAGTTAAAAAATTTTTAACTTCCTCTTTTTCTACTTTTGTAAAAGCTTAATAACTTCCTCTTGTTCTAGTTTTGTAGGTTCTATTTCTCGAATTCCCTTTTTATTCAAATAATGAGTACCTTCTTTTAAGAATATACCACGAGAAGAAAAAAGTAATATAAGTTTTTTATTTATTCCTGGGTGTGGTTTTAGTTCTATGTTTACTATAAGATTATTATTACTTGTCTGTAAAATTTGACTTTTAATTATTTGCTTAGGATCAATATTATTTAAAACATCTTCTAGGTTATTTTCTTCCATCATTTCTTCAACAAATTTACTTTCTTTTAATGTTAGTTTTGTTGGTGATAATTTTGGAATAAGGTCTCTTCTTTTAATTTTCTCTCTGTTTTGTAAAAGATTGATAACTTCCTCTTGTTCTAGTTTTGTAGGTTTTCTTTCTCGAATTCCCTTTTTATTCAAATAATGAGTACCTTCTTTTAAAAATATACCACCAGAAGAAAAAAGTAATATAAATTTTTTATTTATTTCTGGGTGTGGTTTTAGCACTGTACTTACTATAAAACTATCATTACGTGTACGTAAAATTTGACTTTTAATTATTTGCTTAGGATCAAAGTTATTTAAAATACCTTCTAAGTTATTCTTTTTAATTATTTCTTTAATATTTGCAGTATCTTTTAATGTTAGTTTTGTTGGTGATAATTTTGGAATGTTTTTTAAATCTTCTCTTTTTTTAATTTCCTCATTTTTTTTTAAATCTTCCATTTTTTTTCAATTTATTTCAGTTTGTTTAAATTTTTGTTTCAATTTATTTCAGTTTGTTTTAACTTTTTGTTTCAATTTATTTCAGTTTGTTTTCATTTTTTGTTTCAATTTATTTCAGTTTGTTTACATTTTTTTTCAATTTATTTCAGTTTGTTTTAATTTTTGTTTCAATTTATTTCATTTGGTTTTAAGATTTTGTTTCAATTTATTTCAGTTTGTTTTAATATTTTGTTTCAATT
>CAMZKJ010000017.1 GCA_947311245.1 uncultured Candidatus Altimarinota bacterium | reverse complement strand
ATGACCTATTTAGTGTCGGTGTGAATTTGTTAATTAGTTGATTATAAGACAATAATATTACTGCCATTTTGCAAAAATATTCACACCGACACTTTTTGGAGTAGACTCAATATTTCATGGAGAATTAATATAAGTATTAGCATATTTTATTATAACATTTTCATTCCCATTTTATTCTCAACAGTCCGACATGTTTTTGTAACTGCTTAATAACAAACAGTCTGTATAACCCCAGCTTTTAAGTTGGGGATTTTGCAAACACTACAATAATAGGATTTAAGTATTTTTTAATTCAATGGACTGTTGATTCTAAAAGAATGCTTTAACAATTAAACCAATTCTCCCAAAATAAATTAGCAAAATAAAAACCAACATTACATTTTTTTTTGTATATTTGGTAAATATTGTACTTAACTTAAAACATGTTCCAATGAAAAAATCATCCCTAGCTATTCTATTTGTTTTAATAATGTTTCAAACAAAAGCACAAGAAGTCATTTCCTCTGGAGGTGATTATAACGAAAATGCAACAATTTCAATAAGTTGGACACTTGGCGAACCAGTTATTGAAACAGTTTCAAACACATCAAATGTCCTTACACAAGGATTTCAGCAAACAAAACTTACTGTTTCCGAAATTTTTGAAATTAATTCTAAAAATATCTCAATTTCATTATTCCCAAACCCTACTCAAGATTTTGTAAATTTAGAAGTTGATAATTATAACAACTTAACTTTTCAACTTTTTAGTTTTAATGGAAAATTAATCCAAACAAATAAACTATCTTCTAAAAATACAGAAATTAAAATGACTAATTTATCTGCCGCTACCTATTTCTTGAAAATTTTAAACAACAATAAGCTAATTAAAACATATAAGATTATTAAACAATAAATCACATTATTATGAAAAAGATTATATATACATTAAGTTTATTAATGCTCTCATTAAGCATTTTTGCACAAACACCACAAGCATTCAAATACCAAGCAGTAATCCGCAACAGTTCTGGAGATGTGCTTGTCAACCAAAATGTTGGAATTCAACTTAGCATTTTGCAAGGAAGTGATGCTGGTACATCCGTTTACACAGAAACATGGAATGTTACAACAAATCAATTTGGTTTAGTTTCATTAAATGTTGGGAACAGTACTACTGTAACTTTAGGAAATTTTTCAACAATAAATTGGGGAAGTGATTCTTATTATTTACAAGTTGCAGTTGATGAAACTGGAGGAGAAACATACACAACATTAGGAGCAAGCCAATTATTATCAGTTCCTTATGCACTATATGCAAATCAAAGTGCCAACGGCTCAAGTCAATGGCTAAATGATGGCTCTACAATTTATTATAATAACGGAAATGTTGGTGTTGGAACAACTACCCCCTCTGGCAAACTTGTTATTAAAGCAGACCCTGGAGCTGCTGCAGATTCAATATTATTTGAAGTAAAAGATAAAAATGGTATTCCTATAATGAGAATAACTTCTGAAGGAGTAAAAATATATGTAAAAGATGGAACAAAAGGTGCTGCAGGAGGATTTGCCGTTGGCAGATATCCTACAGCTAAAGGTGGAATTGACACTACTTTTCTTTTAGTTACTTCTGATAGCACAAGAATTTATACATCTCCAGGAACTAAAGGTGCTGCAGGAGGATTTGCTGTTGGAAGATATGCTACTGCAAAAGGTGGTTCTACAAATAAATACTTTTATACAGGAATAGATAGCACAAGAATCTATTTAAAAGAAAACACAAAAGGTGCTGCAGGAGGTTTTGCTGTGGGTAGATATGCTACTGCAAAAGGTGGCGGAACAGATTATTTCAATATTAATCCATCAACTATTCCAGATACAATTAATCCTAGTGAAGCAAGAATTGTATGGTATCCTTTAAAAGAAGCATTTCTTACAGGAAGAGTTTTAATTGAATCGCCTGACAGCGTAGGTTTAAATTCTATGGCAACAGGTTTCGAATCTAAAGCAATTGGGGATTACTCACAAGCTATGGGTTTTAAAACTGTAGCAAAAGGTTTAAACTCCTTGGCAATAGGTTACAAATCAAGAGCAAACGGTGTAAATTCTTATGCATTCGGTAAAGAAGTTTTTGCCAATGATTCAAATTGTTTTGTTTTCGGAAATAAATCCGCTGCTCTCGGAAAAGGAAGTTTTGTTTTTGGAGAACAAGATACTGCCATTGGTTTAAGTTCAATGGCATTAGGTTATAAAACAAAAGCTAATGGTCTTGTATCTCTTTCTATGGGAGCTTTTACAACTGCAGTTGATACTTTAGATGTTGCAATGGGTTACAATACTATTGCAAGCGGCGGCGGCTCTACTGCAATGGGCTGGAGTTCTGAAGCAAGAGGAGGTGCCTCGTTTGCAATGGGAGATTCGACAATTGCAAGTGGTATGGCAGCAATGTCAATGGGAAGCCGTACAGTTGCCTCAGGAGAATTTTCTACTGCTATGGGGATTGAATCTATAGCAAGTGGGGGTAATTCTACCGCAATGGGCAACCAAACAGAAGCAAGTGGAGAGGCCTCAACAGCAATGGGTTTTATGACAAAAGCAATTGGTGGTAATTCCATTGCAATGGGAGAAAGAAGTTTTGCTTTTGGACAAGCTTCTTTTGCAATGGGTTCAGAAACACATGCAAACGGATTATTCTCAGTATCTATTGGACATAACACAACAGCTGATGCTGATGCCTCAATTGCTTTTGGAGAATCCACAGTTGCAGAAGGACAAGCGTCCTGGGCAGCAGGTGCAAATACACATGCAAAAGGAAATGTTTCAACAGCTTTTGGGTTTAATTCTTTTGCAGAAGGAAATGGGACAATGACTTTTGGAACCAACACTCATGCTGTTGCTGGAGCGTGCCTAGTAATTGGAGGCTATAATGAACCTTATACTACTTTAAATTCCAATGATCCTGAAAGTTACTTATTTGTAATCGGAAATGGAACACCAGCAATACCACCTATTCCTGAAATGAGGCATAACGCAGTAACCGTTTTAAAAAATGGGAACTTCGGTATTAACACAAATAGTCCAGATAAATTTCTTACAGTTAAAGGAGATGCACGTATTACAGGTGATATTTATTACGGTGCAATTGGAGGGGGAACAACTTATGCAAAGCCTGACTTTGTTTTTGAAAAAGAGTACCAAAAAGATTTTAAAATTAAAGAAGTTGAAAATTTTATTAAAATTAATAAACATTTACCATGGATAACATCAGCAAAAGATGAAAAAAATGGTATAAATATGACTCGTTTAGGTTTTGAAACTCTAGAGGCTATTGAGAATCAGCAATTGCAAATTATTGAACTTAATAAGCAATTACAAGAAAAAAATAAAATTATTAATGAATTAAAAGAAGAGGTTAATAAAACAAATAACCGCTTACAAGTGATTGAAGAAATTATAAAATCTAATAAATAAGCTTATACAATTACAACTATCGTTTGAATTCCCAAATTACGACAGTTTTTTGCAACAAAACCCTGTCAGTGTCTGCAAGACCTGACAGCGGTTAAATTATATGTTTACATGATAAATTTAATAAAAACTAAATGAAAAACATTAAAACATATACACTATTAATAATACTTTCAATTTCATTTAAAAACTATTCGCAAGACACAACTTATTACTCAACTTTGGATGTTACGGTTACAGATTTTGAAAAAAACATTAGTCCTGGTGATAAAATATTTTTTGTAAGTAAAAAAACTAACAAAATTTATTCAGGTATTTCTGGTAAAGATGGAAAGTTTAAAATTAGCTTACCAAATGGTTCTGTTTATCAAATTAAGATTAAATCATTTGATCAAAAAATGAATAATACTTCAATAAATATTGCTGAGGCAGATTACGATATGGAATTTGAGATAGGAATTTCTTATGAACTTCCAAAAACATACACTTTAAAAAATGTTCGTTTTGATACAAATAGTGCAAAACTTAAACCAAGTTCCTACAAATCATTAAATGAACTTGCTGAATTTATGCTTCTTAAAAAAAACTTAAAAATTGAATTTGCAGGTCATACCGATAGTGATGGCAACGAACTTGCAAACCAAAAGCTATCTCAAAAACGTGCAGAAACAGTAAGAAATTACATTCTCAAAAAAGGTATTGCTTCGAATAGAATTACTGCAAAAGGTTATGGAGAAACTCAGCCAATTACAACAAACTCTACAAGTGAAGGAAAAAGTAAGAATAGAAGAACTGAGGTTCGAATCTTAGAACAATAATGATTTTAAAAAGAGATAATTTTAATTTATCTTTTTTTTTGCAACTTGGAAACATTTTACACAATAATCGTTTCTTTGTAAAAAATGTTTCTATATTTGCAAAATGGAAAATGTACAACAAAAAATCATAGAAACTGCTGCTTTTTTGTATCGAAAATTTGGTATTAAAAGTGTTACAATGGATGATGTTGCTCGCGAATGTATGATTTCAAAAAAAACTCTTTATAAATTTGTTAATGATAAAGTTGATTTATTAACTCAAGCCTTTAGGTATGAGTTTAGTTTGCAAAGCAAAAGATTTCATGCAATTGCCGAAAAAAAATTAAATGCAATTGAAGAAGTACTGTTTATACAAAAAAACCTCATTGATATGCTTAAAACACATAAACCTTCTTTAGAATATGAAATGCATAAATATTATCCAGTTATTCAGAAAGAATTAAACGAAAAAAAATCTGATCACGTATTTCAAATGATGTATAGAAATTTAAAAAAAGGAATAGATGAAGGCTTATATTATGACGATATTGACATAGAACTTCTTGCAAAACAAAGAGTTATATTTCAAGTACAAAAGGT
Source organism: uncultured Candidatus Altimarinota bacterium (assembly GCA_947311245.1). Taxonomy (GTDB): domain Bacteria; phylum Patescibacteriota; class Gracilibacteria; order CAIRYL01; family CAIRYL01; genus SZUA-1403. Next base: position 1,398 of record CAMZKJ010000017.1, on the reverse strand, counting down.
TGAAAACGCAGTTGTTTCTTATAAAGAATTTTTAAAACCTAAAGCAATGAAGCAAATGTTTAAATACCACCTTCGTGCAATATGTAGCCCAAAAGGAATGGAAATTTTAAATAAAAAAATTGAAGAACTAGAATAATTTAAAAATGAAGACAAAAATTTTATTAATATCACTAATTGTATCATTTGTTCATTTTGCAAATTCGCAAAGCAAGCAACAAGATAGTTCAACAAACTTTTCATTATTAGAATTAAAGAACTATGCAATTGAACATAATTATCAAATCAAAAATTCAGAACTTGAAATAAAAAGATCAAAAGCATTAAAATGGGAAACAACTGCAATTGGTTTACCACAAATTAATGCTTCTATGCAATATCAAAATTTTCCTGATATTCCTACGCAATTAATGCCAAATTTTATTGCTCCTGCAGTTTATGAAGTTAATACAAAAGCTTTTGGTTTAACTCCATTAGCACCATATGAAGAAGGAGACAAAATACCCGTACAATTTGGAAGTAAACACAATGCAGACTGGGGAGTTTCAGTGTCACAAATAATTTTCAATGGTGAGTATATCATTGGTTTGCAAGCATCTAAAATATATTTAGAATTATCTAAAAAAGCAAAAGAAAAAACAATAATAAGCATTAAGGAAAATATTGAAAAAACATATTATTCAATTTTAATTACTGAAGAAAGTATTTCTGCTTTAGATTCAATGTACCTCGGTCTTTCAAAACTTCTTACAGAAAATGAGAAATTGCTAGAAGCGGGTTTTATGGAAGCAACAGATATTCAACAAGTAAAACTAAACAAAAAAAGAACTGAAAATTCATTAATCTCATTAAAAAACACAAAAGACATTTTATATAAGTTATTAAAATATCAAGTTGGAATAGCTTACAACCAAGAAATAAAAATAACAGGAAGTATTAATGATATTATAGATGAAATGGAAATTGAAAATCTTTTTGCAGAAAAAATAAATTATACGCAAAATATTGATTATAAATTAATTCAAGTACAGGAAAGCCTTGCAAATTTAAGTTTGAAACGTGAGCAAACAAAAACATTGCCCTCTATTGTAGGCTTTTATTCTTATAAAAAACAAGCAATGCAAGATAGTTTAAATTTCTTTTCCGATAATGCTGAATGGTATCCAACTTCTGTATGGGGAATAAAAGTTTCAATACCTATTTTTAGTAGTGGACAGCGTTATGCAAAAATAAAGCAAGCTCAATTTGAATTAGAAAAAAAGACAAATCAAAGACTTCAAACAGAGCAAGCTCTACAATTAGAAATTGACCAAACAAAAACTGATTTTATAAATAACATTAATACTGTTAAGAATACATCAGAACAAAGGCATCTTGCAAAAAAGATTTATAATAATTCAT
>CAMZKJ010000016.1 GCA_947311245.1 uncultured Candidatus Altimarinota bacterium | reverse complement strand
ATACACCTGCCCAAGACGACGCTTAAATCCATGAAACATCAACCAGCCATTTATTGAATCAATTGGAAAAATTCGCTTATAATCAAACCAGTTTGAATATGTATCCCTAAAAACAGTAAAGGCAATTAAAATATCGTTCAATAAACTTTCCACACGCTTATCTGTTTTGGCACAAACCATAATACGAATATATGCATTAAATGGCTCTTGCCCAGATTTCAACCCCATTCGCTTAATTGCTTCTTCTTTTGGTTGCAACATTCGCACAATTCCTCCCGATTCTTTTGCATCTCCCGATTTTAAAATATCTGTACTTCCCGTAAATAACGCTCCTATAAATCGAAATAATATTCCCAAAATTGGAATATCTAAAATTTTGGGAAAAGTACTCACATCTTTTTCTTTAAACAAAAGTGAAGCAATTTTTTCAGCTTTTTGTCGCCATTCATCACCAATAGGATTTATAATAATTTGAATAGCAGCCGTTTCATCTAGCTCAAGCTTTGAAAACACATTTGTAATATCGTTTAATGGATCTTCTTCCATCTCTTTAAACATTTTTAAAGGATAATAATCCTCTTTTTCAGTAAACATAGAATACCCATTCATAGGGTACCCAGCTGTTTTAAATTTATAATCTTTTCGAGAACTTTCAACTTCTACTGCCGAATATAAAGCGGTTAATTGCTTTGTTACAATCGATTCATAATACTCATCGCATACTACATAAAATTGCAACTGACGATTAATCATCACTAATTCACATGAGATTTTATTATCATCCCAAATTTTTGATAAAATAGAATGCCACCAATTCAAATCTGAAATATCATACATAGATCTATAGAATTGCGACATTACTCCCATCACTTCTTTAAAATCTTTATGGGTTCGCTTTTCTTCATCTGCCTTTGAATCTGCACGAGGCATTGTTGCCTTTATATATACTAAATTTCTACTTTTCCGCTCATGATACCATTTTCTCATAAGCGTAAAACCAATATTTAAGGAATAATATATCCAAAAAAAATCTATAAGTAAGCTTGTTTGTCTGCTTGGAAATTCTGAAATCAACCAAATAAAAAATGTTTTATAATCTACATTATCCACTAACATTTGCACGAAACTAATACCTGCAAAAATAAGTATTATGAATAAAATCCTAAATTTAAATAATTTTTTTAGTGTCATTGTTTTCAAAAACAGAAATATATCTTAATATTATACTAAAAAACAGTGATACATACACTAAAAATAGCAGATTATCACTGTATGTATGAATACAATTAGTGTATAATTTACTTAATACACATTTTATAATTATTACATAAATATTTATGACACCAAATACATTAAAAAATTTAGAAATACAAAAAACAGAAGATGTATTAGATTTAAAAGACTTAAAAGATATAACAACATTAGATGCTTTAGCTAATAATTCAAAAAATAAAATAAGCAATACAAAAGACAGTATAAAAAATACAATTGAAAACCCGTTTGAAGCACCAATGCCTTTACACAAACAACTGCAAACCCAACTCGACACATTAAGTAAGAGTTATGATTGGGCAACAGAAGTACCAAAGACAGAAAATGAAAAAATGAAACAATCAGAAATTCTTAACTTTTTAGGACAAGCAAGTTCTATAGCAATCGCACTAGAAACTCAAAAAAATTTTTCAAACAGAGAAAGCAAAGAAGCAAACCAAGAAATAATAGCAAATTCAGCAGTTTTTTCTATAGATACACTGATAACAAATTCAGAAAATAATTCAGAAAATATAAGTAAAGTTTTAGAAATTTTACAGCAATTAAAAAATATTAAAAATCCAAAAAAAGGATCTGCCGCATATATCGCACGAGAAAACTGGACACCATACGCCAATGCAATTTCAAAGTATACACTTGATATATTACTTGAAAAAAATAAACAACAGAGCGTACAGTTAAAATCACCAAACAAAAAAACAGAAGATTTTCAATGGAGCGATAACAAAACAGGTGCAAGTGTTGCAGCTGTAACATTTATAGCAAGTCAAAAACTGCCAGCATGGCAATCTATTCCCTTAACGCTAACCGCAGGACTTGTTGGAAAATCTGTACAAAGCTATGCAGACACAGGAAATTTCAAAAAAACAGCAAATCATGTTTTTAATGATACTTCTCGTGTTATTAAAGATGGAGTAGGATTTATTGGAGATTTCTTAACAAATAAAAGTACAACTACGAGTGAAAAACTTATAAATGGAATTGGAAGCCTTGCACTGGGAGCTGGTGCATGGTGGGTTGGAAAAAAAGTGTTAAGTTCTGTAACTTCACTTTTTACCGATACAGCAAAATCTGTAGCAGGTACTGCAAAAAATAAATTAAAAGAAAAAATTCCAGAAGATAGCTTTTTTGGGAAACATTGGGGGAAATTATCACTGCTTGCATTATCTGCATTTGGTTTATCAAAACTCCCCGATGGATTTTGGGGGAATTTATTAACACAAAAGGGAAAAACTCTTGTAGATACTGCAACAAAGGTAGCAACCGATACGGCTACATCTATCGTAAATAAGAATATAGGAAGTACTATTGCAGAAACTGCTCAATCACAACATTTCAAAGAACGAGATGTAGATTTTACAAAACTTAATATTCCTGCATTAAAATCAAATTTAAACACACTAGCACACAATCAAAATAAATCTCTTGCAGAAAAAGCAAAAGCAATGCTCGAACAAATTCAGGACGAAAATAGTAAAACATCTCTTATTGATGATGGGAAATTCCTCTCTTCAAAAGATTTTAAAATTTTAGCAACACGAGCAAGAGAGGCAGGATTGCACGTTTCAACCGAACGAGTAGAAAAAAATAAAACCTATATATTGTATATAGGTAACATGAAATTTGTAGGAATGAAACAAGATGTAATTAAACAAAATAATGCTATAGATAAATCAAAAGAAGAAATTGATAAATACAGAGAAGAAGACAAAGCCACACTCATGATAAACGGGATGGATAGACTTATAAAACTTACTAAAGAATACTATAAAAAACAACCTAAACCGACTTATCTAGAGACTGCAAAAAAAATAAAATCTGAAGTTGAAAAAAATGGATCGGCAGGATTTACAAATGAATTATACACAGAACTCAAAAATCTTGGACCTTTTACTGTAGAAAAAGATGGTGCAGCCCTTATGGTTACACTAGAGAATGGAACAAAATATAATATTGGAGTACCGCCAACAGTAACAGATGAAGCATTCGATACACATGCAGATGATATCAATAAAAGCACTATGGATATTATTTCCAATGCTATTACGGATCAATTAAACGACGTGACAAACACAACAATGGAGCAATTATTAAATAATCTACTCAGCGACAGACAATACGATGAAAACGACCCTGTTTATAAATTACTACAAGAATATAAAGCAAATCTAACAGAAAATGGAGAAACAAAAGCTGTAACTCCAGAATTTTTTCTCTCCCTTGGAAGTGCTATTTTAGAACGAAACAAAGGTGAATTCAACGAGTATAATGGACTTGAAATAGCTGTAGATGCAGGTAAAGCATATATTGTTTTTCAAGGAGAACTTCTTTACTCTACTGCAAAACAAGCAACTGTTAATATTCTCTGGAATTCTTGGGGAACAGACGAAGATGGAAACTCATATCTTGATGGAGATGCTATTACAAAAGGAGCTACACCATTTCTCTTTATCGGAGGATTAAAAATGGTAGATAATATAATTGGTGCAAGAAATCCTGGATTAACACGAACTGCTTTACGATGGGCAACAACCAAACCAATGGTGTTTGCCCTCTACGATACTCCAAAATTTTTAATACAAAAAGGATTGAAGGCATCAAAGCCGTTAATAGGAGAAAAAGCAAGAGATATTTATAAAGGAGCAGCGAAGAAAATAGGAACAGGTATAGTAAAAGGTGGGGAATTTATAGGAACAGGTACAGTAAATCTTGGACAGAGAAGCATACATGCAATAAAAAATCCGACACTTTCCAAAGATATACAACTTCGACATATAAAAAAGAACCTTACTGCAGGTACTCAATCTTTTAATATAGCAAAAGATTATTTTACACGAAATTATAATAACCAATTCTCGCGACTTACAGATAAAATTGAAACATTACTAGAAAATCAAGAGTATTATAAAGGTGTGAAAGGTGCTGAAAAAATACAAGAAAAAATTACAAACAAATTAGAAAAACTAGAAAAAAAATGGAATAAAATTAAAGAAAATGCAGAGGCTCATAATAAAGGTTTCATACAAGCAGAGGAAGGAAAATTAAAAGTATTAGAAAGTGAATTAAATGAATTAAAAGAAAGTAGACACTTAACCCCCTACGATAATTTAGATAGTTATGAAAAACAGATTAAAATTAAAACAGACGAGGTAAATACTCAAAAAGCTGCTATTCAAAAAATAAAAGATAATTTTACACCTACAACTTTTAATGAAGCTGTAGAGGATATTAAAAAATCTGGGAATTTTATAGAAGAAATAAAAGCAAGAACAATGGATATAGAAAAATATTTACAGGAAATTGACCCGAAAATAAACAGTACAAGAATAGAACTTGAAGATAAAGTAAAAGAACGAATCAATATATTTAACAAATTAAAATATACAAAAGGTTTACAAAATACAGAAATCGAAAGCCTTAAAACAAAACAAACACAACTGAAATCAGAAATAAAAACATTAAAAGAACAATTACATTTTCAACAAGAAAATAAAATTAATGCTTTATCTAAGGATATAAAACGATTATCAAGTGAAAAAAGAAATACTATAGAAAAAATTCATACTTTATCTGAGGATATAAAACAATTATCAAGTAAAAAAATTGATACTATAGAAAAAAAAATAGAACTACGCGAAGCTAAAAAATATTTAAGCAAAGTATCAAAAACAGAAGAAGAATTAGTAAAAAAATTAGAAAATTCTGTTCTCACTTCTACAAAAACAAAAATTGAAAGATATGACTCTAAACTACGAGACTTACTCCTTCGTATTGAAAATGAAACAGATCCAACAAATAAAAACCGTTTAATTAAAACACAGAAAAAAATGCTAAACCTCAGATCTAAATTAGCAGAACAACAGAAAAAATGGACAAGCATAATAGAAGGTGTTAAACACCCGTTAAAGACAACAAAAAAAATCGCAAAAGATATTGCAAAAGACACAATTAAAAATACCTCTGCAAAACTTTCCAAAGAAATATCAACTATTATAGAAAAAATACCAGCAGAAAAACGAGCCTCTGTACTGAAACTTGCGATAAAATCTATAAAAACAATAGGAATTGCAGGAACTGTTTATGCCCTCCAGTTAATAGAAGATGCAGAAAATCCATACTCTGCTATAACCAAAGAAGCTACCATATCAGCTCTTTTTACAGCAGGAATTTTAAGTGGAGGAAAAGTAGGAGGAGTCTTGGGAGCTGTAGGAGGCGGTGCAATTGCTGCCATTGCAACTCTTATCTGGGGAGAAGACGCTAACAAAATTATAGATAAAAAATTAAAAAAACTTGAAACATTAGCTGATAACAAAGGCCTAAGTAAAGAATATATAAATGGACAACTTGCAGTATCTGCAAGTACAGACCTTGTATCTGGATCTTCTTTATATGATATCACACTTGGAAATATTTTTATGGGAGATGACGCATTTGAATATTTTTCTGATACGAATACTCAATTTAAAAATGGGAAAATAGGTAAATATTTGCACAGAGATGAAACAAATCTTAAATATTGGAATAGAAAACAAAAAGAAGAGATTCAAGAAATTCAAGAAGAAATTTCCACACATGAAAAAATCTTTAATTCATATTCTCCGCAGATAAAAGAACAAATTCAAAATGAATATACAGGGTTTTCTAAAAATGAATTATTCCAAGAGAAAGAAAAACTTCTAAAAAAACACCCTTTAAACCTTCCAAAAATTCATTATCTTCAAAAAGAATTAAAACCTCTAAAAATAGAAACTCTTCAAAAAAAAATTATCAAAAAAGATTCTCCATGGGTTACAACGCAAACGACACTATTTATTGCGACATTCAACCAACTTAAAAAACTCGAAAATAAAAACTCTGTTGAATATTTTACACTCTTAAAAAAATTTATAATTCAGCTTCAAACGTATTCAAACATAGGATTATTACAGAATATAATGGAGCATGTTTCCAATAATTATCCACAAGACGAACGCAAAGGAATAGATTTATCAAATGATATCTTAAGTTTTTATACCTCTATTCTCGACAAAGAATCAGAACTTCCACAAGAAATTATTCAATTTCTTTCGTAAGAATAAAAATTCCTATCAAAAAAAAACTCTCTATTCTCATTGTTTACATAAAACAAATATAAATGAGAATAGAGAGGTTGTAAAAATGAAAATAAAATAAAATCTAATATTTACACCATTCAAAAACTGGAAAGAAATTTCCTCCCCAATCCCCTTTCCATTTTTTTATTAACCAATGAGAAGGAGAACAATTTTCTATAAAAATAAACTTTTTAATAGGTTTTAAATACACACTTTCATCGTTTCCATGCACATCTACAATTCTGTTTCTTTGTAATCCATTTTCCGACATGTTTAATAATTGTTTTGCGAAATCTAATACTTTTTCTCCTCTAAAAATTGTATTTAATCCATTTTGAGGAATTTCTTTTTTCATTTCTTCAAACTCTTCAAAACTCCAATTATTTACCATTTCATATAATTTTTCTAAATTTTTTTTATCATACAATAATCCTTTTACAAATGCAGGAACAGACGGAACAATAGACGGTGGCAATGAATCAAACACACGAATTTCAAGCGTGTTACGCATTCGTACATCGGCCCATATTGATTTCATATGCATATGAAAATCATTTTCATTTGGAAATGTTACATCATCTCCATGCTCAACTCCTGTTTCCAAAAAATCTCCAAATGTTTTTTGTGGATAAATCCATTTTTTTTCATCAATACTATTGCGTTCAAAGAATAATGCTGGTTTTTCACACACAAAATCTATCCAGTTTTCATATGTAAATTTTGAATAAAATAATTTTTTTGTAAGAGAATATTCATCCATTCCTTTCTGCGTTACAAACATTCTGTAATTTACTTTTTTAGAAAATTGACCATCTTTAAATGGAGAATTTGCAAAAATAGCTTGCATAATTGGTGCTAATAAAAACAAAATTTTTGATTTTTTCCCAAAATCTTCTTCTGATTGATAATCTAAACTTACATGAATTCCTGCAGTTCCCTTCGACCAATCCTCTGAGTAAATATTCTTACCTTTTTCCGATCTCTCCTTTCTATAAATAATAAGCTGATCTCTTCGCCCTCCATTATCCGTTAATATATCTAATTTTTGACTTGAAGCAATTGGATTATATCCAATTCCTAACCATGACACACCAAATACATCTGAGATTTCAGACATTTCATGTTGATGAATTTTAAATTCACGCACAACATCATGCAATGACAAATGTGGAGTCCCTGCAAGTTCAATTCGACCATCAGACTCTAAATCTAAAATTGCATTCCCTCTTTTCATTTGATGAATATAGCTTCCATTTTTTTTTGTAATTTTCCATCCTAATTCTTCATACATCTTCCCTAAAATTGCCAAAAATCCATTTTTCCCCTTGTATAAAACAGGATCTCCCGCTGGAAATCGTATTCCAATTTTTTCAACTTCTAGCCCTATCCATTGATTTTTAGATTCTCCTGCTTTAAAATATTCTATAATATTCTTCCTTGTAAATTTTGAATGTGACATGTTGTGTGTAAATAAATTTTCTCTTAAGTTTCGTCTTTTTTTTTAGTATACTATCTGTACATGTAGTCTATCATGTTTCTTACTACATTCTAAGATATTATTTTTATTCCCCCCTTATATTATGTCTTCTGTAACTATTGCAAAAGTATATGCTCGACAAGTTTTAGATTCACGAGGAAATCCAACGGTAGAAGTTGAAGTAACACTTTCTGATAATTCTTTTGGTACTGTTATTGTTCCATCTGGAGCCTCAACTGGAATTCATGAAGCAGTAGAATTACGAGACGGAGACAAAAATAACTACCTTGGAAAAGGAGTTACAAAAGCCGTAAATAATGTAAATACTACACTTGCAAATGTAGTTATTGGAAAAAATGCATTTGACCAAAAAGCTCTCGACCAACTCATGAGAGATACAGATGGTACAGACCAAAAAGCAAATTTAGGAGCAAATGCAATTTTAGGAGTTTCTTTGGCTACAGCAAAAGCTGCAGCTATCTCAAAAGGACAAGCATTATATCAATATGTGAATGATTTAGCAGGAAATCCACAAATGAAAATGCCAACACCAATGATGAATGTTATTAATGGAGGAAGTCATGCAGATTCAGGATTAGAAATTCAAGAATTTATGATTTTTCCAACTGGTGCACAAAGTTTTTCAGAAAGTTTACAAATCGGATCAGAAATTTTTCATACACTAAAAAAATTATTATCTGCAAAAAATTATGTAACTGCAGTTGGAGATGAAGGAGGATTTGCACCACGACTTGCAACAAATGAAGAAGCAATTGAAATTATTTTAGAAGCTGCAAAAGAAGCTGGACATGCAAACAAAATTCAAATTGCTATGGATGCAGCAGCATCAGAATTTTATAACAAAGAAACAAAGCTATATACGGTAGATAGCAAAGAAATTACCGCGAGTGAATTGGTTTCATATTACAAAGATTTAAAATCTAAATATCCAATTGTTTCGTTAGAAGACGGATTTGATGAAGATGATTTCACAGGATTTGCAGAATTACAAAAAGAACTTGGAGAACAAATGCAATTAGTTGGAGATGATTTATTTGTTACAAATACAGCACGAATTCAAATGGGAATTACGGATAAACTTTCAAATTCAGTGTTAATTAAAGCGAATCAAATTGGAACACTTACAGAAACTATTGAAGCCGTAGCAATGACACATGCTGCAGGTTGGACCTCTGTAATGTCGCATAGAAGTGGTGAAAGTGAAGATACAACGATTGCTCACTTGGCAGTCGCTCTTGGAACAGGACAAATTAAAACAGGGTCTCTTTCACGAAGTGACCGAATGGCAAAATATAATGAACTTCTTCGAATTGAAGACCGTTCTGCACAAGCTGGAGAAAATATTCCTTTTCAAGGAAAAATTCGATAATTGTCTACAGAGATTCTAAATTCTCTGTTCTAAAAAAAATCTGATGCAAATGCATCAGATTTTTTTTTATTATTATTTTTTTTATTATATAAATAATTTTTTATAATGGAAAATCTAATCCGTCATCACAAATAACTCGAGTTCCTCCAAATTTCAATTTAAACGATGCAACTCCATTCAAAGAATGATTTGGGGTATTGTCTGGTGAAATTCCTAAAAAATCATAAACTTTTGCACCTTTATTTTTTGCCCATTGCATACCAGTCCATTGTAATAAATATGGAGCCATCAATCCCCTTTTTCGACTTGTCGATGCTCCATAATTATATATTGCCATACCTTCTGTTATTGTAAAAATAGCAGATGCTAATACATCACCAGTTTCATCTTTTGCAGTGTATAATACTGCATCAGTACCAAAACTTTGTAATAAATCTGAATATACATGTTTTTTATTTGACCGAAATCCATCTCTTTTACTGGTTTCGCACATTAAATTCCAAAAATTTTTTATATTTTTTTCTTCTTCTATAACTACTCCTTTTTTTCGTGCAAGTTTTATATTATACCGTCCTTTTTGTTTCATTTGCGCCAAAATTTCATCTTCTGATACTTCCAAATTCATCATTAATGTATTTGTTGGAAAAATTTCTGGTGCTTTTTTATTTGCATTCTTTTCTAAAAAATCTGTAAAAATTTCATTACTCCAAAAGTTTTGAGTTCCAAATGGTGTATAAATTCTTACGGTTCCAACATTATTTTCTTTTTTTCTGGCTTCAGAAAAAACAGTTTCAAAAAGTTCTATAAAATCTTTTGAGTTTCCAATTGGACCACGCGGTAATTCCCAAAGTGGTTTTATCCAAAATTTAAGAAAATGTGCTTTTCGTTCTATCACTAAAACTTTTGCATCATTTTTTTGTATCCAAAATGACCGACACCCATTGCCTTCTTTTGCTTTTTTCCATGCATCACTTTGCCAATAATTCGCTGTAAAATTTTCTGGAAATGCTTCTTTCTCTGTTAAATTTTTAAGAGTAATGCTCATTTTTTTATTATATATTCAAATAATTTCATATGCTTCTACTCTCTATAATTACATGATTTTTCAGAATTTTCCATATAAATAATAATACGAATTATTGTTATTGTTATTGTTATTCTCTCAACCCAAGCAATCCACTTCGCATTAAAATTTTAACTTCTTTTT
>CAMZKJ010000015.1 GCA_947311245.1 uncultured Candidatus Altimarinota bacterium | reverse complement strand
TATTTTTAGTATTTTTTTCTGCTTTTAAAATCACTGATGATACAGCAGGAATAATAAAGAGAGAGACAAACAAAGAAACTGTTAAAACTATACTTACGGTTATAGGAATAAAAGAAAGAAATTTTCCAACAACCCCTGGAAGAAAAAATAATGGCAAAAACACTATCAATGTCGTAAGCATTCCAGAAAACAATGGAGCCCTAAATTCTATAAATGATTGCAAGGCTGCATTTGAAGGAGAGAGCCCCTTCTTAATATAATCAGAAGTCCCCTCAACCATAACAATCGCAGTATCCACCAAAATCCCAAGTGCTAAAATCATTCCAAAATTTGTCATGAAATTCATAGTTCTTCCCAACATATTCAGCACAAAAACTGTTCCTAAAAATGAAATTGGAATTACCAACGATGCAACAATCCCCTCTTTCACTCCAATAAAAAAGAAAATAGAGAGTAATACAACTATAATCGAAAATAAAAAACTATTTAACAAATTCAAATAATCTTTTCGCATTGTGTCGGTTGCTTTACTAAATACCACTGCTTCTAAATGAACAGATTTATATTCAGGATTTTCTAAAAAAACATGCAGAAGATCTGTAACCTTTGGTTCTGTTGCAAAAATATCACTTCCCGCCTTTGGTGCAACTTTAAGAACAATTCCCGGTTTTTTATTCACTCGGGTAATTGTTGCATTTTTTTGTGGTGCAAATTCTATGCTTGCGATTTCTTTTAATTTTATAGATCGAGCCGAAAAATTTTCTCCAATAGTTCCAATTTTTCCAACCACTATATTTGCCAAATCAGTTATTTTTTCAGACTCTCCCTGAAACTTCATTGAATATTCTTTTTCATTTTTTGTAAATGTTCCCATCGAAATATTTCGTTCCGAAAGAGCAATAGCATTTTTTATTTGATTATACGATAAACCTAACGATTCAATTTTTCGCTTATCTAATAAAATTTTTACTTCAGTCTCCACTTTCCCTAAAATACTTACATCTCCAATTCCAGAAAGAGACTCTAGCTTTGTTTTTAATTTTTCAGAAATTTCTGATAATTCTTCAATTTTTACATCACCAGAAATAAGAGCAATTCGCACAAAAGGCTTATCTTTTGCAGAATCAATTTCAGCAACTCTTGGATCATTTGTTAAATTTGATGGCAAATCAACCTTTGCATCATCTACAGCACTTCGCACATCCGAAACCACTTCACTCACATTTACATCGGTTTCCAATGTTAAAACAATTTGAGATATTCCTTCTGTAGAAGTAGATTCCATCTTGTCTATACCGGAAATTAAACTCAGTTTATTTTCAATTTTTCGCGTAACACTTTTATCAATATCCTCTGCAGATACTCCAGAATTTACAGTGGTTACCGTTACAATTCCATATTCAATATATGGAGCGCTTTCTTTTGGGATAGTAAAAACTGATAGTAATCCAAGAATCATTATGATAAACCCTAAAAACAAAGGAATTTTTGGTTTTGATACACAGTATTTTCCGAATGATAAGAACATGTTTTTTTCGTTATAAATTTTATTACTTCCTCTAACTCTCTCTTCTTTCTATATTTCTATATTTCTATATTTCTATATTTTGAAACTTTAGAATATTTAAAAATTCAGTATTTTTCAATAAAATTTTAAACCAAGAGGTATAAATTTCTGAATTATTTTTCATATCTTGTACTATTTCATTTATAGAAATCCACTTAAAATTCATGACTTCATCAGGATTTGGATTCGGGTTGTTTTCATAAAAGCCAATAAAAACATGGTCAAATTCATGTTCTGTTAATCCATTTTCATATCCAGATTTATACAAAAAAGTAAAAATTTCTTTTACAGGAGTTTTAAACCCCATTTCTTCTTGCATTCTATTTTGTACACATTCATATAAATCTTTATTTGGTTCAGGGTGGCTACATACCGTATTTGTCCATAAACTTCCTGAATGATATTTTTTACTATCCCTTTGCTGTAATAACAATTCTCCTTTTTTGTTAAAAATAAAAATTGAAAATGCACGGTGTAATTTCCCTTGGACATGAGCTTCCAGTTTTTCCATTTCGCCTATTGCAGTATTATTTTCATCTACCAATATTACATTTTTACTCATTTTAAAAAAAGAAATTACAATTACTACAACATTACTACAACATTACTACAACATTACTACAATATCACTACTATAGAATTTATTTTCCTTTTCGTCTATCTCTGTTTTTAAAATCTAATAATATTTTTTCAATATCAGACTTCAGCAATTCTGGTAAGAATTTATCAACAAAGAAAAATTCAGCATATGCACTTTGCCATACGCAAAAATTTGATAATCGCTTTTCTCCTCCCGTTCTTACCACAATATCTAATGATGGAACTTCCAAATATTCTGTAAATTTTGTAACATCTCCAGCATTTTTTGCAGAAATAACAGCCCTTTCTATTTCATCTTGTCCGCCGTAGTCTAAACAAAGATACAGTGTAAAGTTTTTTACATGCTTTGTTTCTGCTTCAATTTTTTCCAATTTATTTTTTAATACCATATTTAATCGATCTCTCCTTCCACACCACACCAATTTGACAGGATTTTTTTTGAATAAAGTTTCCCATGTATTACACATTTCTAAATAAATTTTCATCAAATTTGCAATTTCCAATGGTGAACGCTTCCAGTTTTCTGTAGAAAATCCGTAAACAGTAAGAGCTGTACAATCTTTATCTTCGATACATGCTTTTAAAATTTCATCTGTAATAACTTCAAACCCTTTTTGATGCCCTTTATCAACCGATAAATTATGAGATTTTGCCCATCTTCTATTTCCATCGGCTATAATTCCTAAATTCATATTCATATTCATAAAGTCATAATTATGTATTATTTTTTTATATACAAATTACAATAACTCATTTAAAATAACAATAAAATAGATAATATAAAATAAAATTATTTTTGATAAAAATATGCGAACTCTCCCCTTTCTTCCTCAACATTTTTTAGAAATTTCTCAACATTTAAATAATGGATTACCAATAATTTTACCAACTGAAACATCATATGGATTTTCGGGAAATATTTTTTCACCTACAGCTATTCATGCCGTTGAACATATTAAAAATAGAAAAAACCAAAAGAATAAAGCATTTTTAATACTCGTAGATTCATTTCAAACGTTAAAAGATTTTGCAGATATTTCAGAATTATCACAAAAGAATAAAGACTATATAAAAGAATATTCTGATATTTTTTCACAACACAAACCCACAACATTTATTCTAAAAAAAAATATTAAAAAACATCCTTTTTTAAAACAATATTATCCAAACTTTCTAGAAATTGGAATTCGTATTCCCAAATACCCTCCTCTAATCGGATTTTTAAAAAGTCATAAAACACCTCTTTTTTCAACGAGTGCCAATCTCCCAAATCATGCCCCACTGTATACAAGTGAAGATATTCACAAATATTTTGGACATATTCCAAATTTATTATTCGTTGATGCTGGTGATTTAAAAAAAAATCCTCCATCTTCAATTATAAAATTTAATGAAAATGAAGAATTAATTATTTTACGATAGTTCTCTATCAAAAATAATTACAATATTTCTTTCTCTCCTAAAAATTTAGGGTCATGCCGAAAAAAGAAAATTTCGTAAAACGCTTTTTGTTGTGCCAATGTTTCTCGTAGTAAATTTTTCCAATGGTTTCTATAAGTTGTATTACTTGCAGAAACCCCAACACTTAAAATTCCAAATTGTTCACATGTAAAAATAGCACGAGATAAATGAAATTCTTGCGTTACCAAATATGCGTTCTTAATATCCCAAATTTT
>CAMZKJ010000014.1 GCA_947311245.1 uncultured Candidatus Altimarinota bacterium | reverse complement strand
TAGAATTACAAATTAGTAATAAAAACAATGATGAAATTTTATGGTATTCAGATTCTGAAAATTTACATGCATCAAGCGATTCTTCATCACAAATATGTACAGAGAATACTCCATGTAGTTCCGATTCTGTAGTATTTATAGCAGGAGAAAATACTGGTACGAATACTATTACATTAGAGAATAAAACACTCAATGAGTCAATTACATATACAGTTGAAACACTAAAATCATACGAAACTAATTTTTCAATTACAACAATACAATCAGATGAACAAAAAGAAAAAAATCAATTTTTTGCAGAAGAAGAAATACATTTCTCCTCTGATACAGATTTTACAAATTTGATTTGGGAATTTTCATATGACGGAGGAACAACATGGGAAAGATCAACTGAAGACGGAATTATATCCGCGGGAACATTTATCCCTAAAAAAGCTGGATTAGCTTCAGTTCAAACAACTTTATACGAAGCCATTGCAGATGTAGGTATAGAAGAATTAAAATTTAAGACACATGAAATAACTTCTCAGATTGAAGCTCTGAGAATAGATGAAGCACAAATAAAAATTGATTCGGCACATATATTGGGAAACAATATTATTACAAGAAACACAAAAAAAATAATAATGGCGTCAATCTCTTCTCCTAAAGAAATTCAACAATTACAGTCATTATCTGTCGGGTTATTTACAGGAAATATAACCGCCGAAACATATAAAAATACAGATGCTCAATCTTTTATTTTTAAGGAATATCATAATGAAACACCAGTAAAAGATTATTTAGAAAGTAGCACAGGAGAACAAAACAGAGGAATTGTAGAACTTCCAGTTTTTATTCCAGAATATGACAAGCAAAGATATATGCCCGACGGAAATTATACTCTTGTGGTTGAATTATATAGAGATGACAGAGTTATAAGTCGGTATTTTATTCCAACTATTTTAGGAAATAATTTTTCAACATGTGACGTAAATGATGATGGATTTGAAAATGTAATAGATTTAATTTTAAGTCTTAAATTTTTAAACGGATCATTACATCCATCACAAGGTGAGCTTGAACGCGTTGATAAAAACAGATCTGGACTTATTGACTTACAAGATATTTTAATATTATTTCCGTGTATAACAAAATAATATGAAACACATGTTCACTTGATATTTTTTATATATTATATGTAATATATATGTAAAAAAATATTTTACATATAATATGAAAGGATATCTTGTTTTAGCAGACGGAAAAACATTTGAAGGAGAGCTTTTTGGGTCGAAGAAAGATACTCAAGGTGAAGTAGTATTTACAACGGCGATGGTTGGATACGAACAAAGTCTTACAGATGCAAGTTTTCAAGGACAGATTCTTACATTTACATATCCTATGATTGGGAATTATGGAGTTCCAAGTGAGGATCGAGATGAATATGGAATTTTAAAATATTTTGAAAGTGAAAATATTTCTGTTCAAGGTGTTGTTGTATGTGAATATTCAAAAAAATTTTCACACTACAGAGCTGAAAAAAGTTTTACTCAATGGTTAGAAGATAAAAATATAAGTGGAATTTCAGGAATTGATACCCGTGAATTAACACAATATTTAAGAGATAATGGATCTCAAATGGGACAAATTATCTCACATGAAAATTTTAATAAACAAAACAATACTGTTACATTTACCGAAAATAGTAACGATAAAAATTTAGTAGCAGAAGTTTCAACACACGAGATAAAAACATATACTCCAAAAAATTCAATTGCAAGGGTTGCTGTTTTTGATTTTGGAATTAAATTAAATATTATTAGAGAATTTTTAAAACGAGATATAGAAGTCGTATTACTTCCATGGGATTCGGATATAACAACTCAAGATTTTCAAGAAAGTAATGAAAAATTTGACGGAATTTTTTTTAGTAATGGACCTGGTAACCCTGAAACAATCGCAAATACAGTGAAAAAAAATATATTATTTGCTCTAGAAAATACAATTCCACTTTGGGGAATTTGCTTGGGAAATCAAATTTTATCACTAGCAATTGGAGGAAAAACAAAAAAAATGAAATTTGGAAACAGAGGAGCAAATGTTCCATGTAAAGAAACTGCAACAGGACGATGTTTTATTACATCTCAAAATCATGGATATGAGGTAGATGAAGATTCTCTTCCAAAAGGTTGGAGTGTTTCATGGGTAAACTTAAATGATAAAACTGTAGAAGGAATTACACATGAATCTCTTCCTGCAAATTCTGTTCAATTTCATCCCGAAAGTTGCCCAGGTCCAGAAGATGCAAATATATTGTTTGATGATTTTATTGCCACTATTTTACAGTATAAAAAATAATATAAATATTTATGTACGTTTTCTTTACTCAATCTTTAATTTTTTATTA
This sequence comes from uncultured Candidatus Altimarinota bacterium, assembly GCA_947311245.1. Taxonomy (GTDB): domain Bacteria; phylum Patescibacteriota; class Gracilibacteria; order CAIRYL01; family CAIRYL01; genus SZUA-1403. Next base: position 23,884 of record CAMZKJ010000014.1, on the reverse strand, counting down.
TACGCTCATAACAATTTCTTTATGTGCTGTATTATATATAGTCGTAAGAAATATTGTTGTATCGTATAAAAAAGAAAAAGAAAGTATTAAAAAAGCTTTAGAAATTGCAAATGAAAGACTTTCTCTTAATGAACAATTTACATCAGCACAAAAAAGCTCAGAAGAGAATATAAAAACTTTTAATAAAAATGATGCAATAATCAGAAAAGATGTATCTTCAGAAACAAAAAAATCAGTCGATTCATTAAGCAGAATTAGTGAAATTTCTAGACTCATTAAAAGAGCAGAAGTTCTTATCGGACAAAAATCATACAAAGAGGCTGAAAAAATACTTATTCAAGGTTTGTCATATGACGAAACTCATAAAAAATTATTAGAATTAATTTCTCAAGTATATCTTTCGCTTGAACAATATACAAAAGCTATATTTTTTCTTGAAAAATATTTTCAATATCATAAAGAAAACATTGCTACATGTAACAATTATGCTCTCGCACATTTCTATATAAAAGATTTCCCTGTCACAATTTCGTATTATTCAAAAGCTATCGCCCTCGAAGCAAATAACCCAATTCGATATGAAAATTTAGGAAAAATTTTTCTTGCATTAGAAAATTTTGAAGACGCGAGAAAATGCTATATTGAAGCCTCTAAGCTTGATAATAAAAATGTTGAATACCATAAAACAATAGCAGAATGTCTTAAAAAAGAAACAAACTATAAAGAAGCGAAACAATGGTATGAAAAAATTCTTGAATTTTCTCCATATGAAAAAGAAACGCTACAAGCACTTGAAGATTTAAAAAAATTAGGATTTTAATATGCATGAATTTTTACAACCACTAACAGATTGGTCTATTCAAATTTTGGAAGAATTCGGAATGATTGGACTTTTTATATTTTCTTTTACAGAAAGTCTTTTTCATCCAATTCCAGTAGATCCAATTTTAATAGCAATGGAAGCAATTGGAAAATGGAGTACCAGCTCTATTTTCTTTTGGGCAACAATAGGAAGTGTTCTTGGTGGATTGCTTGCTCATTATGCAGGATCAACACTTGGAAAAAGTGTTTTTTTAAAATTTTTTAGCGAAGATAAATTTAACACTGGTAAAAATTTTATGGAAAAATGGGGTGTCTGGAGCGTGATTTTTGTTGCGATAACTCCTTTACCATTTAAAGTTATTGCATGGATGGCGGGAATTTTACACATGAATCGATTTAAATTTCTTATTGCAGAAATAATAGGACGATCAGGACGATTTATTCTTGTTCTCTGGTTATTTGATATCATAAGAACTTGGTAAGAAATTATGAAAAAAATCTTAAATTAAAAAATATGCAAAAAACAACAAATAGTACAAATAGTAGTAGAAAAAATGGAGCAGCTATTTTATTAGAAAGTTTATTGGCACACGGCGAAAAAATTATTTTTGGATACCCTGGAGGATCGGTTATTCCGCTATATGAAACACTTCGAAGCTACCCAGAAATAAATCATATATTAGTACGACACGAACAAGGTGCCGCATTTGCAGCAAATGGATACGCGCGAGTAAATAGAAAACCAGGAGTATGTCTTGCTACATCAGGTCCTGGTGCAACGAATTTATTAACAGGAGTTGCCGATGCATATATGGACTCAATCCCAATGATTGTATTAACAGGACAAGTATATTCTACATTGCTTGGAACAGATGCTTTTCAAGAAATAGATGCATTAGGAGTTTTTCTTCCCGTCGTAAAACATTCATATAGTGTTACATCGGCAAAAGATATTGCACGAGTAATGAGCGAAGCTTTTCATATCGCAAATACAGGAAGACCAGGTCCAGTACATATAGATATTACAAAAGATGCATTTTTAGAAATAGTAGATTTTGATAAATCTCCAAAAATAAGTATACCTGGTTATAAACCAACAATTATCGCTCATTCAAAACAATTAGAAAAGGTAGCGAAAATAATCTCTGAAGCAACACGTCCAATTGCTATAATCGGTCAAGGGGCTCATATCTCTCATGCAGAAAAAGAAGTATTAGAATTTTTAGAAAAAACCGGTATTCCATGCACTGAAACACTTTTAGGACTTTCAACTGTTCCACATAATCATTCAAAAAACTTAGGAATGTTAGGAATGCACGGAACGGTTCCTGCAAATTATGCAGTTCACAACGCAGATTTAATTATATCTCTTGGGTCACGATTTGATGATAGAATTACAGGAAAATTAAGTGAATTTACACGGCTCGCAAAATTTATTCATTTTGATATTGATCCAGCTGAAATTGAAAAAAATGTAAAAAAGATAGTAGTTCCTGTAGTTGGAGATTTAAAAATATCTTTACAAAATACTATTCCACTTCTTGAAAAAACAGAATTTCCAGCATGGATAAAACAAATAGAAGGATGGAAAGAAGAATATTCTATGGAAAAAATTAGAGAATTAAACAAAGGAAAAGCGTGCGGGAAAATGAGAGCATGCAAAGTAATCGAAATTTTAAAAGAAGAAACTGAAGGAAATGCAGTAGTTGTTCCAGATGTAGGACAAAATCAAATGTGGACAGCCCAAGAATATAAAGCGAATATTCCAAACTCTCTATTATTTTCTGGAGGACTTGGAGCAATGGGGTGCTCATTACCAATGGCAATGGGAGCAAAAGTCGCAAATCCTCAACGAGAAGTCTGGAGCATATCGGGAGATGGAGGATTTCAAATGAACCTACAAGAAATGATGACACTTATTCAAGAAGGTATTGCTGTAAAAATAATGGTTGTAAATAATAATTATTTAGGAATGGTGCGACAATGGCAAGAAATGTTTGAAAGTGGATATAGCTATGTAGACATGCAAAATCCAGATTTTATAAAACTTGCAGAAGCCTATGGAATTCCTTCTTTTAAAGCCACAACAGAAGAAGAAACACGAGCAGCAATAAAGAAATGCAGAGAAATAGATGGTCCAACATTTATAGAATGCTTAATAGGGAAAGAAGAAAATATTTTTCCTATGGTTCCTCAGGCAAAAAGCTTAGGAGACACACAAATAACGGAATAAATAAAAAAACTTATATTTTCATTACAAAAAATATAAGTTTTTATGTAAAATAAAAATAGAAAACTTTGTTCATCATAACTTTACTATTTTATTATAAAAACATGAGTTCTCTCGTAATGCCATTTGAAAAAGGATCTGCCAAAATGCGATTATTATTAGGTGGAAAAGGTGCTAATTTAGCAGAAATGACCAACTTAGGAGTTCCAGTCCCTTATGGGTTTACGATAACGACGGATTGTTGTAATAAGTTTTATAATGAAGCAGAAGAAAAAATTTGGAATGAATTAAAAAATCAAATTTTTGATAATATAAAAGAGTTAGAAAAAAAATCGGGAAAAAAATTTGGAGGAAATACAAACCCTCTTTTAGTTTCCGTACGAAGTGGTGCAAGTGTTTCTATGCCAGGAATGATGGATACAATCTTGAACCTAGGATTAAACTACGAAACAGTAGAAGCCTTGGCAAGTGCATCAAATAATGAACGATTTGCATGGGATAGTTTTCGGCGATTTGTACAAATGTATGGAAATGTTGTTATGGGAGTTTCTCTTCATTCATTTGAAAATCAAATTACAAAATTAAAAGAAGATAATAATTTTTCAGAAGATACAGAAATTAGTGCAAAATTATGGAAAGAATTAATTGCAGATTTTTTAGATATTATAAAAAAAGAATCTGGAAAAGAATTTCCAATGAACCCAAACGATCAACTTCTTGGAGCAGTAGAAGCTGTATTTACCAGTTGGAATGCAGAGCGTGCTATTTTTTACAGAAGTATAAATTCTATTCCTCATGATATTGGAACAGCTGTAAATATTCAAATGATGGTTTTTGGTAATTTAGGAGAAACTTCTGGAACAGGGGTATGTTTTACTCGAGACCCATCTACAGGAGAAAATATTTTTTATGGGGAATATTTATTAAATGCTCAAGGAGAAGATGTTGTTGCAGGAATTAGAACTCCACATCAAATTATTACATTAAAAGCTGATTTACCTAAAATATATGCAGAATTAATTGCACTACGCAAAAATTTAGAAAAACATTTTAAAGACATGCAAGATATTGAGTTTACTATTGAAAACGAAAAATTATTTGTTTTACAAACTCGAACAGGAAAACGAAGTGCTTCTGCATCGGTTAAAATTGCGACAGATATGGTAAAAGAAAATGTTCTTACAAAAAAAGAAGCATTGCACCGAGTTACAGATAAAGATATTGAAACATTATTGCATCCTCGATTAGATGAAAAAGAAAAAGCATCAAAAATTGCTTTATGCAAAGGGTTACCAGCAAGTCCTGGTGGAGCAACTGGGAAAATTGTATTTACATCTGAAGATGCAATCGAAGGCGCAAAACATGAGGAAAAAACTATTTTAGTAAGACATGAAACCTCTCCAGAGGATATTTCTGGAATGCATGCAGCAGCAGGAATTTTAACAGCATGCGGAGGTATGACTTCCCATGCAGCAGTAGTAGCAAGAGGAATGGGACGACCATGTGTATCTGGAGTTTCTGAAATTAAAATTGATGAAAGTCGAGGAGTAATTCAAATTGATGATTTATTGCTAAAAAAAGGTGATATTATCACTATTGACGGAGCAACAGGAGAAGTATTTAATGGACGAATTTCGAAACTTCCTGCCAATATTGCAGGTCCGTTTCAACAAATTTTAGAATGGGCAAAAGACGAAAAAACTTTAGAAGTACGAACAAATGCAGACACTCCAAAAGATGTAGCAAAAGCTATTGATCTTGGAGCAGAAGGAATTGGACTTTGTAGAACAGAGCATATGTTTTTTGCAAAAGAACGAATTTTAGAAGTTCGAAAAATGATTTTATCGGAAGATAAAGAAACTCAACAAAAAGCATTAACTGAAATTCAAAATTTTCAAAAAACAGACTTTATAGAAATTTATAAAATATTAGAAGATAAACCTATTTGTATTCGTTTACTAGACCCACCTCTTCATGAATTTTTACCGCATGCAGACAATGAGATAGAGGAACTCGCACAAATAATGAAGAAATCTCCACAAAATCTTCGAGAACGAATTGAACACTTAAACGAAGTAAATCCAATGATGGGACACAGAGGATGTCGATTATTACTTACCATCTCATCACTTTTAGAGGCACAAGTTCATGCTATTTTATCTGCAGCCAAAGAAACAAAAAAAGAAAATGTAGAAATAATGATTCCGTTAATCGCAACATTAGGAGAATTTACAACCTTAAAAAAACGAATTCAAGAAGTTGCGAAAGAATATTCAGATGTAAATTTTAAAATTGGAACAATGATTGAAACACCTCGTGCGTGTCTTCGGTCTCAAGATATTCAAAATCATGCAGAATTTTTTAGTTTCGGAACAAACGATTTAACACAAATGACCTTTGGATTTTCTCGAGATGATATGGGTAAATTTTTACCAGAATACCTAAGACAAGCAATTCTACAAAATGACCCATTTCAAGTTGTAGATACTGCAGGAGTTGGAGAATTAATGAGAAATGTTCTTTCAACTTTACCAGCAAACTTTAAAACATCCGTATGTGGAGAACACGGAGGAGAAGGAAAATCTATTAAATTTTTTAATGAAATAGGAATTAAAACAGTTTCGTGTTCGCCGTTTCGTGTACCAGTAGCAATTGTGGCTGCAGGTCGATGTGCATAGAAAAAATTATTCTAACCAATTAATTTCAGATTTATTATTTTTGCGCAAATAAGTATTTGCTTTTATAAAATGATTACAGCCAAAAAAACCACGATATGCCGATAACGGAGAAGGGTGTGGTGCCTTTAAGATGCAATGTTTTGTTGCATCAATTAGGAAAGATTTTTTGTGTGCAAAAGCTCCCCATAACAAAAAAACTATATTTTTATTTTTTACAGAAAGAGTTTGAATAACTGTATCTGTAAAGATTTCCCACCCTTTTTGCTGATGACTCCCCGCTTTATGTGCCTCAACTGTCAAAGTTGCATTCAACAAAAAAACTCCTTGCTTCGCTAAATATTCTAAATTTCCATTTTTTGGAATAAAATTTTTATTTGGAAACTCACTTGAAATTTCTTTAAAAATATTTTTTAAGCTTGGAGGTATTTTTTTTTGAGATTTTGGAACCGAGAAACTCATTCCATGCGCTTGATTTTCTCCATGGTATGGATCTTGTCCAAGAATTACCACTTTTATATTGTTAAATGGCGTAAAATGAAATGCATAAAAAATATTTTCTGAAGGAGGATATATTGTTTTATTTGCTTGTTTTTCTAATAATAAAAAATTTTCTAATTTCTTAAAATAAGGTTTATTTTTTTCTATTTCCAAAAACGTTTTCCAAAAATTATCCATTATATTTATAAATATTTTAAACCAACTTTAGAATTCTCTCTGCATGTCCCGTAGCTTTTACATTTCTCCACGACTGTAAAATTTCTTGAGTTTTTGTATCTATCAAAAATGTTGATCGAATAATTCCTATATATGTTTTTCCATAATTCTTTTTTTCTCCATAAGCAGAAAATGCAGTTGCAAGAGTTTTATCGGGATCACTCAACAATAAAATTTTTAACCCTTGTTTTTCTATAAAATTTTGATGAGATGCGATAGAATTTGGAGAGACTCCAATAACTCTAATATTTTTTTCTAAAAATTTGTCATGTAATGCTGTAAAATCTACAGCTTGTTTTGTGCATCCCGGCGTATTATCTTTAGGGTAAAAATACAATAATATTTTTTCAGTTTGAGTAAAGTCTGAAATTTTATAAGAGTTTCCATCAGAAGCCTCTAATGTAATAGAAGGAATTTTCATAATAAGTATTAATAGGGTATTTTTTATAATTTCAAAAATATAATTTTATTCTATATTATTATACAAAATAAAAATACAGATTTCGATTTCTTAAAATTCTGATAGTATATAAGTGTTATCAGAATTTTAAAATACTTTTACTATGAATTCTCTTCCAAAAGGATTTTCTTTCTATACTGGAAACTATAACCCAGAACAATATACTAAAAATAACTTGCTTGCAATTGTTGCAGATACAGAAGTTTTTTGTTCTGCAATGTTTACAAAAAATACATGTTGTGGCGCACCTATAAGTCTTGCAAAAGAAAAATTAGAAAAAAAATATGATATTCATGTTGGAAATATTTCAGGAATTATTATCAATACAAATATTGCGAATGTTGCAACTGGCGAAAAAGGAATTACAGATTCTAAACGCCAAGCACAGCTTTTAGCAAAATCGTTAAATGTATCCGAAAATAAAATTTTAGTTTCAAGTACAGGATGTATTGGCCCATTTTTACCAATGCAACAAATGGAAATTGCTATTCCAAAACTTATTTTTGGCAAAAAACAAAATTTAAAAAATTCTGCAAATGCGATAATGACAACAGATATAAAAGAAAAATTTATTTCTGTACGATGCGGAGAGGCAACAATTGCTGGAATTGCCAAAGGATCTGGAATGATAGCACCGAACATGGCAACAATGCTCGCATATGTCATGACCGATGCGAATATTTCAAAAGAAAAGTTCGCGCATATCTGGAAGAAATCGGTAGAAAAAAGTTTTAATATGGTAAGTGTAGATAACTGCGAAAGCACAAGTGACACCGCCATTGCAATGATGAATCCCCTTTCTAAAGTAGATGAAAAAGAATTTGAAAAACAGGTTTTCCAAATTACAACATTTCTTGCAAAAGCAATTGCCTATGATGGAGAAGGTGCAACAAAAGGAATTGAAGTGCGAGTAACTGGAGCTGAATCAGAAAATTCTGCACAAAAAATTGCACAAAAAATCGTTTCATCAGACTTAGTGAAAACAGCAATTTTCGGAAAAGATTTAAACTGGGGGCGAATTATTCAAGCTGCAGGACATACACATCTCTCAATAGATTTATCAAGCCTTACCTGCTCTATTGGAGGTATAACAGTTTTTAAAAATGGATTATCTGTTGAAATTTCACCAGAAACAGAACTACAAGCATTTGAAAATTCTGAAATTATTATTGAGTTTCAAATGAAACAAGGTGATTTTTCTGCTACAGCATGGGGATGCGATCTCACCTACAAATATGTGCAAATAAATGGGGAGTATAGAACCTAGAAAATAGAAAACTAACCTAAAAAATATATGCAAATACAATATGGAATTATTGGTGCAACAGGACACACCGCACAAGAATTATTATCCCTTACTGTTGTAGATAAAAATTTAAAATGTGTTTTTTTAACTTCGTCTTCAGAAGCGGGAAATTCTTCTCCTTTTTTACCAGAACAAAAATATGAAAAATTATCAGATGCTGAAATAATAAAGAGAAAACCTGATATTATTTTTTATACTACTCCACACGGAGTCTGCATGAAAAATGCAAAAATATTCTTAGATGCAAAAATTAAAATTATTGATTTATCTGGAGATTTCCGATTTCCAAATATTTCACTATTTGAACAAAACTACAACTTACAGCATAAATTTTCAGAAATATTTTTAGAAAATTCAAATCATACATGTGCATATGGACTAACAGAGCATTTTTCTGAAAAAATTAAAAAAGCAAATTTAGTAGCAAACCCAGGGTGCTATGTAACGGCAAGTTTAAATGCACTTTTACCAATAAAAGAAAAAGTTTTATCTGCAGTTTGCGATGGTAAATCGGGATATTCTGGTGCAGGAAAAAGCTTTAGTGCAAAAAATATAGCTGAACTGGAAGCAAATGCCTGTATTCCGTATAAAATAATTCAACATCGACATGAAGCAGAAATACAACAATTTTTTGCACCAGAACAAAAAATTTCATTTACTCCTCATTTAATAAATACATATAGGGGGATGATTGTTACTCTCCATATTTTTTTAGATAAAAAACTTATACACAATAATAATTATAACAATAATCACCAATTCTTAGAAAATATAATATTTCAAGAATTTTCTGAATTTTACAAAAATCACAAAAATATAATTATTCAAAAAGAAATTCCGAAAATTACTCAAGTCCAAAATACAAATATAAATATTTTAGGAGGATTTGAAATTGATGAATCAGGTAGACTTGTTATTATTTCCGCATTGGATAACTTACGAAAAGGTGCTGTTTCACAAGCACTACAAAATATGTATGTTATGATGGAAACATAAACATTTCCATACTTTTATTAAATAATCTATACAATTATGCCACTAATGAACACATACGCACGATTTCCCGTTTCTTTTTCAAAAGGAGAGGGAGTATATTTATTCACAGAAAACAATAAAAAATATTTAGATTTAGTAAGTGGGATTGGAGTAAATTCATTAGGATATAATCATCCTATAATAATAAATGCATTTCAAAATGCAATAAAAAAACCACTCCATGTGTCAAATTTATACGAAATCCCTCAGCAAAACGAACTCGCAAAAACGCTCTTGAAAGACTCCCCTTTTCATCAAACTTTTTTTTGTAATTCTGGAACAGAGGCAAACGAAGGAGCACTAAAATTAGTACGAAAATTTCAAGAAATTTCTGGAAATACTCAAAAAAATACTATTATTTCATTTAATCACTCATTTCATGGGCGAACAATGGGAAGCCTTACTATAACAGGAAAAGAGTCTATTAAAACTGGATTTACTCCTTTAATTGGAAATACAAAAATTCTTGAATGGAACGATTCAGAAGAGTTAAAAAATTATTTAGAAAAATATGGACACACTGTTGCAGCAATTTTCATGGAACCAATTCAAGGAGAAGGAGGAATCAATCTCCCAAATGCTGATTTTATAAAAACAATAAATACCGTTTGTTCACAACATAATATTGTATTAGTTGTCGATGAAGTTCAAACAGGACTGGGGCGAACTGGAAAAAAATTTGCATTTGAACATTTCGGATTGAATGCAGATGTAATAACATTAGCAAAAGGAATGGGCGGAGGAGTGCCAATTGGAGCAATTTTAGCAAAAGAAAATATTGCAAAAGCATTTACACCTGGAACCCATGGAACGACATTTGGAGGAAATCCACTTGTTTGTACTGTTGCACATTCCGTGTGTACAGAAATTTTAGAAAAAAAATTTTTAAAACATGTTCAAGATACATCGGAAAATATTTTTGAAAATATAGAAATATTAATGCAAGAATTTCCGACAATTCTTCTTCAACAAAAAGGACGAGGACTTATGATTGGAATTGAAATTAATTCTGCTGAAAATAGAAATTTACTTGTGAATGAATTATTGAAAAAACATATTTTAACAGTTGCATCAGGTGAAAAAACACTACGATTACTTCCGCCTTTAATTATACAAAACCATGAACTTGCAATATTTTGGAAAGCATTAAAAGAAATATTACAAAAAATTTAATTATTTACACAATATAAAAAATGATCGCAATACCAAAGCATACAGATATATCTCAAGAAGAATTTGAATTTTATACGCAAAAACACCAAGGGAAAAATATGGTTATTAAAGTAAGTGGTGCGGAATTTCAAAAAAAAGAATTTTCTCAACTTATAGAAACTATACATTTATTATTACAAAATGATATTACTATTTTTTTAATTTTTGGTGGTGGTATTCAAATTGACCAATTTTATAAAAAAAATTCAGATACTCCAAATATTTCACGGGTAAAAATAAATGGTGTTGGGGTAACAACACCTGAAGTTTTAGAAATAGCTGTTTTACCTGCATATAAATTTTTAATAAAAAAATTAGAAAATTATTTTTTAGATATGCCATATTCGTACAATACAATCTCCACAAAAGACTTAATTGTATCTTCTTGTCTCGACTGTGAAAAATTTGGTTTTGTTGCAAATCCACAAACCATAATTATTGATAAATCTAAAAACTTACATATTATTGGATTTGTAGGGGAAAATAAATCTGGTCAAAAATTTAATGTAAATGCTGATGAAATTGCTCTTTCCATTTGTAAACAACATAAAATTGATGAAGTAATTTTTATTACTGGAACTGGTGGAATTTTAGATAATTGTGGAAATATTATTTCAAAAATATCGAAAAGAGAGCTCTGTAGCATAATTCAACATACTAATAAAAAAATATCAGTATCCGATGGAATGCAAAAAAAATGTAACGAAATTTTAGAACTTTTAAAGATTGTTCCTAAAGTTGTACTCGCCACTTCTGAAACATTACAGCAAGAACTTTTTACAGAAAAAGGAGCTGGAACACTTTTAACAAAATAACCCTCGCACACTTGACCAAAACGCCTCAATTACAGTACAATACTGTATATAGATAATTTATAAAAAACTATGCAATTTTCATGTGAAAAATCAGATTTACAAAAAGCATTATCTGTTGTTCAAAAAGCAATTAATAATCATAATACTCTTCAAGTTTTAGGAAATATTTGTATTACTGTAAAAGACCAAAGGGTTGAATTTACAGCAACAAATCTTGAAATTGCAATTTCTACATCAATTGAAGCAAATGTTGTTTCAGAAGGGAAAATAACTCTTCCTTCTCGACTTTTAGTAAATTATGTTGCACTTTTACAAAATGGAGAAATCGATATTAAATTATTATCTGGTGAAACAGTACAAATTACTTCACGCGATTCTGAGACTAAAATAAAAGGAATATCAGCAGAAGAATTTCCAGATATTCCAACATTCACACCAGATTTCACATTTGATCTTTCGGGAGAAGTGTTAAAAAAAGCAATAGAACGAGTTGCTTTTGCCTGTAGTGCTTCATCTGCAAGACCAGTTCTTTCAGGGGTTTTATTTTGGATTAACGAAAAAGAATTACGAATGGTTGGAACTGATTCATATAGACTATCAGAACAAGTTATTGAACTTTCTGAAACATTAAGCGAATCGAAGTATATTGTTCCAGCGCGAACACTTCAAGAACTTTCACGAATTATTGAAGCAAAAGATGATATAAAAATTTCAGTTGCGAAAAATCAAATTTTATTTTCTACAAATACAACCGAAATTTCATCTCGACTAATCGAAGGAAATTTCCCAGATTATAAAAGAATTATTCCTGTAGATAAAAAAGGAACATTTACTGTTTCTCGATCAGATTTAACATTAGCTGTAAAACGAGCCGGAATCTTCGCGAAAGAAATGGATAATAATATTATAAAAGTTTCACTTTCAAATGAAGGATTAAAAATTACAACAGATGAAACTGAAATTGGTTCTGGAAATACATTAGTAGACGGAGAAATTGAAGGAGAAGGAGAAACTGTGGCACTAAATGCTGTGTATTTTCTTGATATTTTACAAGTGTTACATTCTGAAAGTGTAAGAATTATAGTAAAAGAACAACTTGCTCCCGTAAAAATATTATCTGAAGAAGATGATGGATTTACATATATTTTAATGCCATTAAAAGTTTAAAAATATATACTATTAAATAATTTAAATTCTTCTTAAAAAAAATCATGCCTAAATCTTCTCAAAAAAAAATTGTAAATCAGCGTATTATATTTGTAACTGGTGGTGTGTGTTCGAGTCTTGGAAAAGGAATTGTGAGTGCCTCTACCGGAATGCTTTTAAAAAATGCAGGATATTCTGTAAGTATTCAAAAATTAGATCCTTACTTAAATGTGGATCCAGGAACAATGTCTCCATTTCAACATGGAGAAGTATTTGTAACGGAAGATGGAGCAGAAACCGATTTAGATTTAGGGCATTATGAACGATTTATAGATGAAAATTTGTCAAAATATTCAACTGTCACAACAGGACGAATTTACTCTGAAGTTATTGAAAAAGAACGAAATGGAGGGTATGCAGGTGGAACAATTCAAGTTGTGCCACATATTACAGGACGAATTAAAGAAAAAGTTTTAAAAGCTGCTAAACATTCTGGTGTAGATGTATTAATTGTAGAAATAGGAGGAACCGTTGGAGATATTGAAGGTGAGCCATTTTTAGAAGTTATTCGGCAGTTAAAATCTGAAATGAAACATGTGGTTTCTATCCATTTAACACTTCTGCCATATTTACGAGCCTCTGGAGAGTTAAAAACAAAACCAACACAACTTTCAGTTCGACAACTTCGTGCTGCGGCTATTCAACCTGATATTTTAGTTTGTCGTGCCGATGAACATATTTCAGAAGATATTTTAGAAAAAATAGCAGGATTTTGTGGGGTTGAAGAAACAGCTGTTTTTCCAGCAGAAACTGCAGACAGTATCTATAAAGTTCCACTTCTTTTTGAAGAACGCAACTATAGCGAAATTGTACAAAAAAAACTTGGTTTCGAAGTAAAATCTCCAAAACTAACAGAGTGGTCAAAAATGGTAGATTCAATATTTTCTGCAACTGAAGAACTAAAAATTGGATTATGCGGGAAATATACAGATTTAGATGATGCCTATTTATCAGTTATTGAAGCTTTAAAAGCTGGAGGATATGCAGAAAATAAAAAAGTAAAAATTGTTTGGATAGATTCTGAAAAATTAGAGAAAGATATCTCTCAAACAAATGAAGAATGGATTAAGTTAAAAAATTGTGCTGGTATTTGTGTCCCAGGTGGATTTGGACATAGAGGAACTGATGGGAAATTAATGACTGCTAAATATTGCAGAGAAAACAAGATTCCATATTTAGGAATTTGTTTAGGATCACAAATTATGGCAATTGAATTTGCACAAAATATTTGTGGACTTTCAGATGCAACAAGTGAAGAATTTGATGAACTTGCAAAAACTAAAATTGTACATTATTTACCAGATCAAAGTGCCGATATTCAAAGAGGTGGAACTCTTCGACTTGGAGCATATCCGTGTATTATTGAAAAAAATACAAAAGCATTTGAATGCTATGGTTCTGAAAAAATAGATGAACGACATCGACATCGATACGAATTTAATAACGAATATAGAGATATTTTAGAAAAAAATGGAATGAAAATTTCAGGAACTTCACCAGATGGAGAATTAATGGAAATTATTGAAATTACAGACCATCCATTTTATGTTGGCTCACAATTTCATCCAGAATTTAAAAGCAGACCAAATAAACCACAAGCTTTATTTCATGGCTTTATAAAATCATGTAAATGAAAGATATATTAAAAAAATATCCTGCAGAAAATAAAGAGAGTACACAAAAAACATATCGACACTTTCCATATCCCAATATGTCTGTCGATTTACATGGACATACATCAGATGAAGCGAAAAAAAAACTTTTATGGGTATTACCACACGCACAATACAACGATTATATTTGTATTAAAATAATTACCGGAATTGGAAAAAAAATTTTAAAACCACTCGTTCGCCAGCAATTAACCAGTTGGAAAACACAAAATAAAATTAAAGATTTTACAGAAGTAATAGATCAAAATAATAAAAAATCTGGAGTATTTTTATATCTTGTATAGCAAAAAATGAAAAATACAATACAAAATATTTTTAAAAAATTATATACAATAATTAAAAATATTATTTTCCCAATAGAGTGTATATCCTGCCAAAAATCTGATACACTTATTTGCTATACCTGTTTATCAAACATTCATACTCGTTTAAATAACTCGAAATTAAACTCTGGGCTAGAAGTATATTCGGCATATGGATTTTCTATTCCTCTTATTAGAAAGCTCATTACACGCGCAAAATACTACCACTCTCCCATAATTTTTGAAGACTTAACGCTTCATGCTATTGCAACGCTTGCCCCGATTTTTACTCTGCACAGAACAAAAAAAATTATATTAATCCCCGTCCCCCTTCATTTTATGCGTTTACAAAAACGTGGATTTAATCAAAGCAATATTATTGCACAAACACTTTCAGATACATTTGAAAATACAGAAGTTATACAACTTGCAAAGAGGATAAAAAACACTTCTCAACAGGCAAAGCTTAATAAAATAAATAGAATTAAAAATATAAAAAATAGCTTTAGTATAAATCCAGAATATTCATCTAGTTTTAATCTTAAAATTTTACATAGAGCTCATACTTCAGAATATAAATTCATGATAATAGATGACGTTATTTCTACAGGAAGTACTGTTTTAGAAATTGAAAAATTATTGCAAGAGGAACTCAGTATTCCTAAAAAAAATATTATAGCTCTAAGCTTGTGTAGAGGATAACAAAAAAATAATTAATAAAAAAATCTTATAAGATTTTCATCGTATAAGATTTTTTTTATTTTCCAACACATTTAGAAATGGTGCTCAGAGAGAGACTTGAACTCTCATGCCTCACGGCACCGGTTTCTAAGACCGGCGTGTCTACCAATTCCACCATCTGAGCAAGCTAGAATGGTGGCCCGAGACAGATTTGAACTGTCGACACGAGGATTTTCAATCCTCTGCTCTACCCCTGAGCTATCGGGCCATAATTCATAGCTGACTAATTTTACAAAAACAAGAGTAACAACGCAACTCTTTTTTTATTTTGTTTATAATAAGTTTAATTTATCCAAAATATACAACATCTCACCTCTTGTAATTCCACCATCTGGTTTAAAGATATTTCCTTTATATCCCGTTAAAATATTATTTTTTTTTGCTTTTTTAATTGCTTCAAATGCAAAGTGCGAAGATGGAACATCGCGAAATGGCCACACTTGTTCTTCTGAAATTAATTCATGTTTACGCGTGTATAAATCTGTAATACATCCCATAATACTAAAAACGACCTCCTTTTCAGTAATATGATTTGGCAAAATAACATTCCATACATTCAATGGTAAAGGAGATAGAGTGGTTGAAATTTCATCTGTTTGCGAATCCAATAAATCTGGTGCTATAAAATCAGTATCCGTCCACTGTGAAATCATATCGGTAAAATGTTCTGCAGTCGATAAACCTAATTCATTATGTGCAAAAATTTGTGGAACATCTCCTTCTTGAAAATTTATATAAAAATCATCAATACTTCCAATATCTTCAATCCATGACTCAATATCCGTTGGTGTAAAATCGTCAGATGCAACAGACACAGAAATACCTCGTTTCAAAAATTCTTTTTGAACAGTTGCAATATTGGCTGTCATTTCTGCTTTTTTGTCTTTATTCAGCGAAAATCCACTTACTATGATTTGAGGTTTTAACTCCATTTATAGGTCTAATATAAATATAAAATATCAGTTTAATTGTAAACTTCAGATAATTATATCATAAAAATACTTTATATAAAAGCTTTTTTTTGATAGTATATTCACAATACAAAATTATAAAATAATGGAATATAACAATTATTATTTATGAAAAATAACAAAAATTCAAACTATATTAAAATTTTTGATACGACATTACGAGACGGAGAACAAGCTCCTGGATTTTCTATGACTACTCCAGAAAAAGTACGCCTTGCAAAACAACTTGAAAAATTAGGAGTAGATGTAATTGAAGCTGGTTTTCCTGCAGCGAGTCCAGATGACTTTAAAGCGGTAGAGTTAATCGCACAAAGTTTAAAAACTACAGAAGTATGCGGTTTGGCACGAGCAATGGAAAGTGATATTCAAACAACATGGAATGCCATTAAAGATGCTAAAAAGCCAAGAATTCATACATTTATTGGAACAAGTCCATTACACATGGATTTTAAACTTAAAAAAACAAAAGAACAAATTTTAGAAATGACAAAAAATGCAGTAGAATTCGCAAAAAGTTTATGTGAAAGAGTCGATTTTTCCCCAGAAGATGCTGGCCGAAGCGATAAACAATTTTTAGTCGAAGTTATTGAAGTTGCAATTACTGCCGGAGCCGATTGCATAAATATTCCCGATACAGTTGGTTATACACAGCCACAAGAATTTGGTGAATTAATTGCATACCTTATAAAAAATGTAAAAAATTCAGACAAGGCAATTTTTTCAACTCATTGTCATAACGACTTAGGACTTGCCACTGCAAATTCTCTTGCAGGAGTTTTAGCAGGAGCACGACAAATTGAATGTACTATAAATGGAGCAGGAGAAAGAGCTGGAAATGCAGCACTTGAAGAAGTCGTGATGAATTTATCGGTTCGACCAGATTTTTTTAACTTTAAGCATAATATCGAAACAAAAGAAATTTTTGCTACATCAAAATTATTAACTCTTCTCACTGGACAAAAAGTTCAAGCAAATAAAGCTATTGTTGGGAAAAATGCCTTTGCACATGAATCAGGAATTCATCAGCATGGAATGTTAGCAAACAGAGAAACATATGAAATTATGACACCCGAAAGTGTGGGAGTAAAAAGTACTGAAATGATTCTTGGAAAACACTCTGGTCGTGCTGCATTAGCTGCACACTTTGCACGACTAAATTACGAATTTACAAAAGAAGAAATTACAGAAATTTTTCTTAAATTTAAAATTTTAGCAGATAATAAAAAAGATATAACAGACGAAGATTTACATATTTTAGCCCTAGGTGAAAATAATGAAAAACGACTAGAGTGGCATTTAAAAAGTTATACAGTTTCAAACGGAAGTGATAAATTAGCAGAAGCGAGTGTTACTATTAAAAATAGCGAAACAGGAGAAACAAAAACAGCTATAAAAACAGGAGATGGAATGGTAGATGCAGGATATAAATGTATAGATGAATTTTTTGGAAAAATGGGGGAACTCACTCATTTTGGAATTGATGCAGTTACTACCGGAATTGATGATCAAGCAATTGTAAATTTACGAATTCAAACAGAATCTGGGAAAATTCAATCGGCAAAAGCTGGAAATACAGATATCGTTAAAGCTTCCTTAGAAGCATATTTAGATGCTGTACAAGAGTTAAAAAAGCACTCACAATAAAACCTCTCTCTATTTGCGTAAAAACATAGTTTCTGATAGAATAGTTATACGTAATTTTAATGTGTAACTATTTTTATGATGTCTAAAAAAGTTTTTTTGTGTGGAATTGGAGGAAGTGGAATGAGTGCATTGGCAAGATATTTTCTTTCAGAAAATTATGATGTTTTTGGGAGTGACAAAGGAAACAGTTCTATTACAAAACAACTCGAAAAAGAAGGTGTAACTTTTTTTTCAGAACAAAAATCTGAAAATATTACAGAAAATAATTTTGATTTATTTATATACACCGAGGCAATATTTAAGAATACAAATGAAGAATCTCAAACTCATCCAGAATTTGATGCCGCACAAAAACAAAAAATAGATACAAAAAAATACTTTGAGATGATAGGAGAAATCTCAAAAAATTATTATACAATCGCAGTAAGTGGTTCACATGGAAAATCGTCTACAGCTTCCATGCTTGCAACTATTTTACGAGACACTGGAAAAGAAGTTATTTCTATTGTTGGAGCAAATATTCATGATTGGGACGGAAAAAATTTTATGAAAGCAAATGAAGGTGCTAGCGAAGGAATGCCTACAAAAAAATATTTTGTTGTAGAAGCATGTGAATACAGAGATTCTTTTTTAAATATTGAACCTAATAGTATTATAGTTACAAATACAGACCCAGACCATTTAGACTATTTTAAAACAGAAGAAAATTATTTTGCCTCATTTAAAAAATTTTTAACAAAACTACCGCAATTCGGTTCATTTATCTCTTTTTTACAAGGAGAAAATATCATGAAAATTCTTCCTGAAAATTTTCATCCACGAAAATATGGAGCAGAAGATTCTATCGATGAAGTTCCAACCCTTCAAGTTTTAGGAACTTTTCAAAAATTAAACGCAGCATGTGCTATTGAAGGAGCCAAAGCATTAAAAATTTCTGAAAAAGATGCGATAGCATCACTTGAAAAATATAAAGGATTAGCTCGTCGATTTGATATTGTTGCAAATGTTCAAAATATTACAGTAATTAATGATTATGCACATCATCCAACATCTTTAAAAATGGCTATTCATTCTGCACGAGAATATGTAAAAATAAATAAATTAAAAAAATTATGGGTTATTTTTCAACCTCATCAATATTCTAGAACTCGAACCTTTCAAGATGAATTTATTTCTGTCTTTAAAGAAGCAGACGAAGTTTTAATTCCAAATATTTTTGAATCACGAGATATAAAAGATGATATTTCTAAATTTGATATTCAAGAATTTGTTTCAAAAATTGAAGCCGATATGACACATGTTGAAAAAAAACGGTCTAATATTTGGGGACAAGGACCAAAAAAACGAGGACAAGTGTTTTACAAAAAACAAGCGCGATATACAAATGGATTCGCTAAAACACTGGAAATATTAGATGATTATGCATATGATGGAGATGTTGTGCTAGTGATTGGAGCTGGAGATGTACACAAAATTTCTGAAGCATTTATTACGAGTAAAAATGACTAATAATAAAAATCAACGAAAATATAAAATATTACAATCCATTATAGATATATTTGTTTCGACTGCTAATCCAGTGGGGAGTAAATTTTTAAAAGAAGAAGCTGGAATTGATTTATCGCCAGCAACATTACGAAATGAAATGGTAAAACTTGAAAAAGAAGGATTTTTAATGCAATCTCATATTTCTTCTGGACGAATTCCTACCGATAAAGCCTATAGATTTTTAGTAGATACTATTAATATTACTCCAGTACAAGAAAAATCTTTTAAAAATGAATTTAATACTATTGCACTTCAATACTTTCAAAAAAAACAAGCAGATCAAAATGTATACGACATCGTTTCTATACTCTCTGAACTTACACCAAATATTGCATTTGCAACTATTCCATCATCTGAAAAAATGTTTTTTCTTGGATTATCCGAAATGATAATGCAAAATGAATTTATACTTGGTGCGAAAGAAATGAGTGGAGTTTTTAAAGTTTTAGAAGAAGATTTACATAAATTTTTATCTTCACTCAATATAAAAAAAACAAAAAAACTTACAAGTAACGTAAGTAAAGAATCTGATAACACTACATATACAAATGCAAACTTATGTGAAATATATGATATAGAACTATTTATAGGACATGAAAATATTTTACCTGGAATAGACTCATGCTCATTAATTGTATCCAAAACAAACAATGGCGAATATTTTGGAATTTTAGGCCCAGTACGAATGAATTACTCTCGAAATATTATTGCAATGAAAGAAGCACAAAAATTATTCACAAAACAAAATAATTAGTATTTTAAATTATTCTGCATTATTCTGAAGGAGATATTAACTCTTCTTTTTTTGTATCTTTTTCTTGTTTTGCAAGAAGTTCTGGATCTTCACCACCACGAATTACCCAATATCCCCGTGCTTGATATATAGATTTAAAAATATCCCTATAAAGAATTTTGTTATTTTCTTTTACACTTCTATAAAATTGAGAAGTTACCCCAGGTACACTATGAGAAACAACTGTTGCAGTTCCAGCAGGAAGTGACGGATCATATGTTGTTTTTGATGCAAGTGCACCTCTAAAATTTGATTTAAATGGACCAAAAATTTGGACATCCCTATTTAGAGGTTTTGTTCCATAAAAATGAAAAAATAATTCATTATTATTATGTCCACCTCTTCGAGTTTGCAAAAGCAAAGCATTCCCAGAAGTATTTTTAAATTTAAAATCCTTAATTGGTGAATAAATTGTTGCATCACTTCCATGAGGCGCATAGTAACTTACTGCATATGAATGATTATGTCGTTCTACAATTTCCATTCCAGAAAGCATAGCACCTCTATATGCAGTGCTTGAAACTTGACATAACCCACCTCCATATTCAGGAACAACTTTTGCACCTAATATTACTAATTCTGGAACATATCCAGTTGAAGCATCTATATCTCCCAATTGTTCATTAAAAGAAAAAATATAATTATTAGGAATTAAATATCCATTAAATTTACTTGCTCCATTTGTTACATTTTTTACTCGTTTCCAACTTGATCCTCTAAAATCAGATCTTCCAACCGATACTAACTCTTTTATTCCAAGTTTTTTTAACTCTTCATCTGTTACAATTACTTCTGGTTCTTGCTTAGAGACATCAATATTAACATATGAAATATTATTTTCTATAGCCATAGCAATTAACTCTACTGTTGTATCAACATTAACAGAAATCCCCTGTTGTCCATATCCATCAAAAATAATTTTTTGCTCCTTATCTCTAGAGATAGTCACATTGTTTTGTTCTTGGTTCAGAAATGGAACTACATTTTCTACTACATAATGTTTAATTTTTTCCTTATTAATTATTTGTATTTCTGTTTTTTCGATTTTTTTCTCTATATTTGTATCATCTTTATCTTCTTTAGTATTTTCGAAATTTTCTAACACTGTATCTTGATTCTTAAATTTTTGTTTTTTATCATCAATAACAGTCTCATCTAAATCTTCAGAGAAACAAAAACCAAAATCCTTGTTAATACTGTCATTTACAAGCGTATTATTTTCAGTTTTATTCTGCTTCCTATCAACAAAAATACTTATATCATTTATTACAAGGTGCTGATATTCATATTTTAAACGCAATGAACCTGAATAATTTTCAACTTTTGCAAATACTGTTTGTACAAATCCAGATAAAAGCAAACTCCCAATTATGATTATTTTTTTTATATTCAAAGATATTATAATTTATAATTTTATAGATATTTTACCAGTTGATGTTTTTCATCCAATCAAGTTGTAATAAAACATTTGAAAGTATAGTAAACACATCTCCTCTTGTTAATAAAGTGTTAGTACTCGCTTTTTGTAACCATGAAGGAATTACTCCTGATTTTTCCAAAATTTCTACATATGGAACATACCATTCAACACCTCTATCATAAGCTATTTTTTCTGCATTTTCCAATGTTATATAATTAAATGAAAGCGCAATAACTTTATACGCTTCAACAAGATTAATTCCTTGTGCTGGTTTATACACATTTCCATCATACCCTCTTACTATAGATTTTACTTCTAAATTTTGTACAAATGGAGTAAACCAATCATCAAAATTAACATCCTTAAAACTTGAAAGCTTTAAACACTCCCCCAGTAATAATGTATCTTCTCTTGCAATTGTCATTATTTTTACAAACTCTGCCCGAGAAACAATAGAATCTAATCGTGCATTTCCATTTTGATTATCCCCATTTACAATTCGTTGTTCTGCTAGATCTATCAACCCTTTATAGGCTCTATGAGTTGAAGGAGTATCTTTAAATAAATCTAACGATACACCAAACCCTCTTTGATTTGCATATCTCATATATTTTTCTTCTGGACATGTAATAATTTTTTCTTCTGCACTAGCTGCTGATTCATCTGCAATAGTTCTATACCCTACACCGTTTCTTAACCTATCAATAGTATCTTGATGACTTCCTCCTCCTGAATTTTCTGATGATCCGGATCTCGGATTAGATACCGCTATTGTTGCAACAGTTGGGGTATATGACTCAACGGTTACATCTATAACGACTGAAGAATCTGGATTTGGCGTAGTATTTGCAGATAAATATACACCATTTGTTATTGAATTTCCTGCTGCTAATACATCACTCTTCGAGAGACTAGAGACCTCTGGAGGAAAATCCATAATAGTTACTTTAACTGTACATGATACACCTGAAGGCATATCAACATCTTGTTTTTGAGATAACTGAAAAGTTTCTGGATTAAAATCCAAGTAATAATATGGCATTTTCCCATCTGTACATTTTCCATCTGGATCTGCTCCTTTTTCCAATTCAATAATATCGGTTAGCCCCTGAATTGATACTTTTATATTTCCATTTCCTAATTCCCTATTTGACGATGCCGAGAACATATAGCTAAATTTTTCTTCTATAGAACTTCGTTTTGTAGATGTAAGAAAACAAAATAAGCTAGAAGGAAGTATTTCACATTTTTCAGATAAATCTAAATTTTTAACTGTTGGCTTTGGAATCGCACCATTTGCTTTTAATGCAAGCGTTAAACTTGTAGTAGAAATAGATTGAGATAGGTCTTCAGAAAGAGAGAATGAAATATTACTAAGAGTAAATCGCTCTGTATTATTTTTAAAAAATAATTTTTTAGATTTAAAAAGCATCACAAAATTAGGTGTAACTTTTACAGAAAAATTTCCGTTAATACTATTTTTAATGTTCATTATTACCGCATTTTTAAAATAGATATCATACGGCTCGTCTTTTTCAATTGATTTTTGAGTTTGAGGAAATAAGACACTAAAGGGTAAAAATGCTGGATTATCTAGTTTTCGCGAATCACACAGTACAACATTATATTTAGCTAATATTGATCCTTCTATATATTGAGGGTTATTCACTAAATAAAAAAATCCAACACTTGTATCATCTTCTTGCTGAAGAATTGGAGTTAAATCATTCTGATCTAAACCATAACACCCATCTCTAAAATCTGCCAATAATTTAGGTTCAGATTCCGGTGAAAAACTTTCAACCTCTGAACATGTAATTGGATTATCACAGGTAGCATTTGCATTGTGAGAAATAAAGAAAACAGAAAAACAAAAAAGAGATAAAAAGAGAGATAATAATGTATTTATTTTTAGACTGCGAAAAGTATTAATCATAATAACAAATGTAAATAATAAGACGAATTATATACATTTATACTATCAGCTTTACACCATTAAAAACAAATATTCACGCTTTTTTTTAAATATTTTTCTGTTACATTAGATATACTTATTACATACAATAAATTTTAATTTATATAACGCTATGATCACTCTTATATCTGAAAAAAATAGTACAGATTTTCAAGAAATTGCACACACCAACAGGATACAATTATTCTTACAATACAAAAGAGCCAGATACATACACACCGAAGTATCCAAAGAAAAATTACAACAGATGAAAACACAGTTACAGGTTTCATTATGCCCTATCCTCATAAACTCGAGCAATAATACAACGGAAATATTTGAAAATTCATTGCATGCATT
>CAMZKJ010000013.1 GCA_947311245.1 uncultured Candidatus Altimarinota bacterium | reverse complement strand
AGAACCTCAAAAAATAGAGAATATAGATAAAATAGAGAATATAGAAGATGTAAAAAATATAGAAGAAGGAGGTATTGCAACTCATACTGAAGAGCAAGTAACAGTATCAGAAAAAGAACAAAAAGAACAAAAAGAACAAGAAGAAGTTTTAGATACTGCGAAGCTTCCAGATTGGATGAAAGATAGTATGTCTGAACAGGATACAGAAAAAGTAACTGATCCACTTTTAAATGAAATTGGTGAAGAAAATAAAAATATGCAGAATGAAATAATAGAAAAACCTGTAATTAAGGCAGTTGATGCAAAAATTAAAAAAGAAAAAATTGGTAAAATACCTGAATGGTTAGAGGTGGAAAAATAATAAAGATTGAAATAATGAAAAGATTGATAGTATACTCTTATCAATCTTTTTATTATTTTTTATGACAAACATAGCAATAGCAGGGGCAACTGGAGCAGTGGGGCAAGAAATATTAAATGTATTGGCAAAAAAAGAATTTCCAGTAAATGAATTAAAACTTTTTTCTTCACATAGAAGTGCTGGAAAAACACAGGCAACTCCATTTGGTCCACATATTTTGGAAGAATTTTCTATTGAAGCATGTGAAAATATAGATATTATTTTTTTTGCAGTGGGAGGAGATTTTTCAAAAAAATATGCAAATGAGTTATTGAAAAAAAATGATAAAATTGTTATTATAGATAATTCATCTGCATTTAGATATAACGAAAATATTCCTCTTGTAGTACCTGTGATAAATTCACAACGTATACAAGAATCAAGATTGATTGCGAATCCAAATTGTACAACTGCAATTTTAGCAATGGCATTGCACCCTATTTATAAAGAATTTGGTTTGAAAAAAGTTATTGTTTCAACATATCAGGCAACAAGTGGTGCTGGGAATCCTGGAATGCAAGAATTATTACATGAATCAAAAAATTATATAGAAGGGAAACCCGTTGAAAATAAAATTTTTGCACATCCGATCCCCTTTAATTTAATTCCTCACATTGACGTTGTTCAAGAAAATAAATATACAAAAGAAGAAATGAAAGTTACATGGGAAACGCATAAAATTTTTGAAGATGATAGTTTTCCTCTTTCCTGTACAGCGGTACGGATTCCTACACTTCGAGCGCATAGCGAAAGTGTGGTGATAGAAACAGAAAAAAATATTACTAAAAATGGAGGGGTAGAAAAAATAAAACAAATCTTAAAAAATGCACCTGGTGTAACCCTTCGAGACGATATTGAAAATAATGATTATCCAATGCCATTAAACGCTTCGGAAATTGATGAAGTGCAGGTTGGAAGAATTCGAAAAAATTTAGTTTTTGGTGATTTTGGATTAGAATTTTTTGTATGTGGTGATCAAATTTTACGTGGAGCTGCATTAAATGCAGTAGAAATTGCAGAGTTATTATAGTTTTTATAAAACAATATAGTAGAAGAAAATATGGTAAAATTTCAATTTACAGATTTATATAAATTGAATATACTCTTTGTAATTACTATTTCTTAACATTTTTAACATCTAGAAAATATGGCAATTTTACAAGTGAGTCCAACGCGAATGAATCTTTTAGGGTTAGCAAAGCAAATTAAATCTGCAAAAAAAGGGCATAAACTATTGAAAGATAAACGAGATGGTTTAATGAAAGAATTTATGAAGCTTATAAAAGAAGCAAGAGCTACACGACATGAGGCCGAGGATAAAATGAGTGAAGTTTCTGGGTGTATATTAAAAGCGAGTCGAAGTACAAATCCAAAAGCTATTGAATCTGCATTGTATAATCCAAATGTATTAATTTCTTTAGGGGTGGAAGAAAAAAATATAATGAGTGTTAAAATTCCAGAATTTTCTCATACTGTTACAGGGGAAGCATTAGATTTTAATAAAACAGGTATCTCGCCATTTCTTCCATTGTCTATTAAGACTTTACAAGAATCACTTCCTCTTTTGTTGAAGCTGTCTGGTTTAGAAAAAGCAGTAGAAGCATTAGCAAAAGAAATTGAAGTAACTCGAAGACGGGTAAATTCTCTTGAGTACATAATGATTCCAAATTTAGAAGAAACTGTTCGGTATATTAAACTTCAACTAGATGAAGCAAATAGAGATGCAGTTGTTTCAGTAATGCGGGTAAAAGCAATGATTGATGCAAAAGAGAGAGAGGTGAAATTAGCAGCATAAAAATAGTGTTATTTAATTGATATTACATTCTATGTATTCATTAGGAGAAATTAGAGTTGGGCATGTTGTTGAAATAGAAGGTGTTCCATTCTTGGTAACAAGTGCTGTGCATGCAAAACAGGCACGAGGTGCAGGGGTTTTAAAGACAAAAATTAAAAACTTGCTAAATGGTTCGGTTATTCCAAAAACATTTCAAGGGAATGATAAATTAAAACCAGCAGATGTTGGGTATATTAAAGCTCAATATTTATATAAAGATGCAGAGGGGTATCAATTTTTGCACAATGAAACATTTGAACAATTTGCAATTTCAGAAGATGTTGTAGGAGAGGATTTTGTATTTATGGTTGAGGGGCGAGATTATGATATTCAGCAGTTTGATGAAAATCCAATTTCTATCAACTTTCCAGTAAATATGGTTTTTAAGATCATAGAAACTCCACCTGGTGTTAAAGGGGATACTGCTCAAGGAGGAACAAAGCCTGCAAAGCTTGAAAATGGGTTAACGGTTTTAGTTCCACTTTTTGTGGATACAGAAGAAAATGTTAGAGTTGATACAAGAACACGGCAATATTTAGAGCGGGTACAAAAATAGACAAATATATTACTTATGAGATGAAAACTGCTTTAAAAAAAATGGATAAGCTTCTTCTTATTGCGGTATTATTTCTTATATTGATTGGGGGGTGGATGATGAGTTGGGTAAGTGTTTATAATTCAAATTCTAAAGAGCATTATTCTGCAGCACGCTCTTATTGTTTGACTCAAATTCCACAATATAAAAATTTGCCAGACAGTGTGCAGAAGCAAAAAATGGTTGCATGTATTAAAACATCAGATGCACAAGAAGCATCTGAATTTTATTGTTCAATAAATAATTGTAATGATAGGTATTTTAAATTGCATATTCGAAATATTTTTATTGCTCTTTTTGGAATGAGTGTTTGTTTTTTACTTCCTATTTTGTTTTGGCGAAAAATGGCACCATTTATATTTCTTCTTGCTTTTGTTTTGCTTATAGTTGTTTTAGTAATTCCTGCTCAGGGAGGTTTTACTGCAAAAAGTTGGCTGCCTGTTCCTATTCTTGGTTTGTTTCAGCCGTCTGAAGGAATGAAATTGGCGCTTGCTTTTTATGCAGCTCTGTGGATTTCTCAAAAAGAATCTACTATATCAACATTTAAGGGAGGGTTTGCTCCATATTTAGCAATTGTAGCAATTGCAGTTGGTCCTGTTATGGTTCAGCCGGATTATGGCTCGTCTATAATTTTGATAGCAATTGCATCTTCTATGTTTTTTATTGGAGGAGCGAGTATTATGCATATGATTTTAAGTCTTGGTTTAATTTTTGGAATAGGTGGAATTGCATATATGTCATTTGATTATATTCAAAGGCGTTTTGATACTTTTTTAAATCCAGAATTGGCAAGTGCAGAGGATAGTTATCAGATTGATCAGGCACATATTTCTCTTGGAAATGGAGGATTAACAGGGGGGTTTAATACAACGGAAAGTTTCGGATTTTTACCAGAAATTCAAGGGGATATGATTTTCGCCGCTACTGGTGAATATTGGGGGTTTTTAGGTATGATATTGCTTGTTGGGATTTATATATTTATAACTATAAGGGGGATTCGTATCGCGTATAATGCACAGTCTAAATTTGAAAAATTACTTGCAGTTGGTATTGTTTCGTGGTTTGCATCTCAAACTCTTATTAATATGATGGTAGTAACTGGGCTTTTTCCATTAACAGGAATTACACTTCCTTTATTGTCGTATGGAGGAACTTCTATGCTTATAACTCTTTCTGCGATAGGGGTATTACTTAAAATTTCAGCATCTATTTATGAAAAAGAAAATAAAGCTATTGTTAATAGGAGGCGGAAGCGGAGGGCATTTGTATCCACTTCTTACGCTGGCTCAAGAAGTTTGCGATAAAAATATTTTGAAAGCAGAAAATTTACATTTTATTATTGCGGATAATAATGCAGATTTTAGATATTTTGAAAGTAACGATTTATATAAAAAATTTACATATTCAGAATATTCAGTGGCAAAGTTGCGAAGGTATTTTTCGTGGCAAAATTTCTTTGATTTTTTTGTTTTTTTTAAAAATATAGTTCAGTCTTTTTTGTTTTTACTGTGTAATCGTCCCGAGAAAATTTTTTCAAAAGGAGGGTTTGTTTCTTTGCCTTTTGGAATTTCTGCATTTTTTTTAAGAATTCCATTTTTTTTACATGAGACAGATAGTGCAATGGGGTTGTCGAATCGAATTTTATCGGTATTTGCAAAGAAAGTTTTTACAGGGTTTCCTCTTCAAAATATTAAAATATCGGAGAGGCAGAAGTATGTTTTTGTGGGGAATCCTGTTCGTGCAGAGTTTTTTAATATCCCTATTGGGAAAGAAAATATTTTGCCTCATTCATTAAATATTTTAATTTTTGGAGGGAGTCAAGGTGCGAAGGCATTAAATGAATGGGCAAGAGATTTTTTTGATATTTCACAAAATCAAGAATTATTATCTGTTCTGGAAAAGATAAATAAAAATATAGAAGTTTTGATTGTTTCTGGAAAAAATAAGAGTAATTCGGAAAAAATAAAAAAAATTACCGAAATAAATAATAAATTTTTGTCTACTTCTAGCTATAAAATTATTGTAAAAGAGGTGGAATTTTTAACTTCAGATTTTATTAATGTGATTCATTCTTCTGATATTGTAATTACTCGTGCAGGAGGAAGTATTGCAGAGCTTTCTGCTGCAAAGAAATGTGTAGTGCTTGTTCCGTTGCCAACATCTGCTAATAATCATCAGCAAAAAAATGCAGATTATTTTACTTCTAAAAATGCAGTATTACAAATTCAGGAAGAAAATTTATATACAAAAGAAGTGAATAAAATGTTAAATGAATTATTTTCTTCAGAAAAGAAACAAAAAAAATTATCAAATAAGCTTTCTGAATTTTCTTGCCCGCATGCTGTAGAAAATATTATAAAAGGTTTAAATATTTAAAAAAATAAAATTATTTGGTATTTAGTATCGCTTTTGTGGTATGATTTTTATATGTTACATATTATTATAACAACAACGGGGACCACTACAGTGCAATAATTTGTGGCTCTCTTGTAAAAAATAATAATTTTTTGAAAAAAAGAGCCTTATAAAAAGGGTTCTTTTTTTATTAAGAAACTGTTGATGTTTATTATAATTTAATAAAATTTTTATGTGTACTTCAGAAAATAATGTCAATGATTTAGAATTGTGCCGAAAACATACAGCAAGTCATATTATGACGGCAGCAGTAAAGTTATTGTATCCAGATGTAAAACTAGGGGTAGGGCCGTGGACAGATAATGGATTTTATCAAGATTTTGATTTTGGAAATGTACAAATTTCTGAAAAAGAATTTAAAAAAATTCAAAAAAAAATGCGTTGGATTGTGAATAAAGGATTTGAAATGCGAAAAACTATTATTAGTTTAGAAAAAGCAACAGAGATTTTTGGGCATGATAAATTTAAAATGGAATTAATTTCTGAAATTGCAGAAAGAGGAGAGGAGATTTCGTTTTATTCTATGGTTTCGGAAGTAGAAGAAACAGATGAAAATGGAGAACCTACTGGGAAAAGAGTTGAGAGAGTGTTTTCTTCAGATTTGTGTGCTGGTCCACATTTGAAAAATACAAAAGATTTAGGGGTTGTAAAGTTAACAACTTTGGCGAGTGCATATTGGAGAGGAGATAGTGATAACGATACGCTTACGCGAATTTATGGAGTAGCATTTGAAAATGAGGAAAAAATGAAAGAATATGAGGTTTTTCTTGAAGAAGTTGCAAAACGAGATCATAGAAAACTTGGAAAAGAACTGGGATTATTTACATTTTCTGAAAAAGTTGGAGCAGGGCTTCCATTGTTTACACCAAAAGGAACATTTGTTCGGCATAAAATTGAAGATACTATAATGGGTATTCAAGCTGATTTTGGGTATGAGAAAGTGCATATTCCGCATATTACAAAAAAAGATTTATATGAAACATCTGGACATTGGGGTAAATATAAAGATGATTTATTTCATGTAAAAGGAAAGTCTGATACAGAATTTGTAATGAAGCCGATGAATTGTCCGCATCATACGCAGATTTTTGATGCATCTCCAAAATCATATAGGGATTTACCTGTTCGATATGCAGAAACAACAAGTTGTTATAGAGATGAACAAGCTGGGGAATTATTAGGGCTTTCACGAGTGCGTTCAATTACTCAAGATGATGGGCATGTTTTTTGTACGGTAGATCAAATAAAAGAAGAATGTAAAAATATTGTGGAAGTTATTCGACAATTTTATACAAAATTTGGAATGTATAATGAAGGAGATTTTTATGTAGGGTTATCGGTTCGAGATTCAAAAAAACCAGAAAAGTATTTAGGAACAGAGGAAGGTTGGAATAAAGCAGAGCAATTTTTAGAAGAAATTGCAAAAGAAGAAAATCTTCCGTATAAAAGAGAAGAGGGAGAGGCTGCATTTTATGGTCCAAAATTAGATTTTCAATTTAAAGATGCTATCGGAAGAGAGTGGCAATTGGCAACAATTCAAATAGATTTTGTTCAACCTGCAAATTTTAAACTGTCGTATACTGATAAAAATGGAGAAAAACAAACTCCTGTTATGATTCATAGAGCTATTGCAGGAAGTTTAGAACGATTTATGTCTGTAATTATAGAACATTTTTCAGGAGCACTTCCATCGTGGTTATCACCAGTGCAAGCACATATTATTCCTGTGAATGAAGCACATGAAGAGTATGCATATGATTTAGCGAAAAAATTAAAAAAATTAGGAGTAAGAATAGAGACATATGATGCATCGGATAGTTTGGCAAAAAGAATTAGGAATTGCCAAACTGCAAAAATTCCCTTTTCTATAATTATAGGAGATAGTGAAGTTGAATCTGGAAATTTGACAGTTCGAAAATATGGAGAGAAAAAAGATAGAGGCATGAGTATTGAAGAATTTTTGAAAGAGTGTGAGGGATAGCGAGTATTATAAAAAAATAACAGAGTAAAAAATCATATTATTTTTTACTCTGTTACAGTATAATGATCATGTGATTTTTATTACCTCGTCGCCAAGCGGTAAGGCAAGGGACTCTGAATCCCTCATTCGTAGGTTCGAATCCTACCGGGGTAGCCATTTTTAAAAAAAGT
>CAMZKJ010000012.1 GCA_947311245.1 uncultured Candidatus Altimarinota bacterium | reverse complement strand
ATATTTCTCATGTTTATATTTGGTTAAAAAACTGTATAGAAATCTTATATAAAATTCCTAAAAATGAGTTTTATGACTTCTTTAGAAATTGGTCAATTTTGAAATATTATTTAAATTAAATAATATTTCATATCATCTTAACAAAATTATTTTTATCTTTCAAGAGAAAAATTATAAAAAACTCAACTATCTATAACCATGTCCATAGATGCTAATGTTTCCAATATTTGTTACAGTTTTACATATGATAATCTGAAGAATTTATTGCAATAAAATTATTAACAGTATTTATATTTCTGCAAGAGCGTCAAAATTGTAATTATATGTGCAAGTGTGTTATACTTTTTGTATATTTTATACTGATTTTATGGCTTTATACGGAGACTACAGACCTCAAACTTTTTCAGATATGGTTGGGCAAGATGCACCGAAACAAACTCTTTTAAATGCAGTAAAACTTGGAAGACTTGCCCATGCATATCTTTTTTGTGGAACACGAGGAACAGGAAAAACTTCTTCTGCTCGAATTTTGGCAAAAGCTATAAACTGTACAAATATCACAGAAACAGGTGACCCGTGTACAAAATGTGAATTATGCGTATTAGCCGAAACAGACAGACTTACAGATATTATTGAAATTGATGCTGCATCAAATAGAGGAATTGATGAGATTAGAGACTTACGAGAAAAAGTAGCATTTTCACCAAATACCGGAAAAGCAAAAATTTATATTATAGATGAAGTACATATGCTTACAAAAGAAGCATTTAATGCACTTTTAAAAACACTTGAAGAACCCCCATCTCATGCATATTTTATTTTAGCAACAACTGAATATCATAAAGTTCCAGACACTATTCGCTCTCGATGCCAATCTTTTTTCTTTACCAATATTGCACAAAATGAAATAACACAAAGACTCGAATATATTTGCAAAAATGAAAATTTTGAATATACAAAAGAGGGGTTAGATGTTTTAGCAAAACGCGCAAATGGTGGATTAAGAGATGCTATTTCTTTGCTCGAACAATCAACTAATTTTGGTAAAATTACTGTGGAAAATTTACAAAAAAGTTTAGGAATTATTTCTTCCGATTTTCTCGAAAAATTTTTAATAAATCTGCAAACCTGCGATATTGATTCAGCATTCAGCCAACTCGAAGCATTACAAAACGAAGGACGAAGTTTACAAGAATTTGGAAAAGATTTTCTTGAATATTTACAAGAAACATTTCATATTTATATCAAAGAGAAAAATGCACTTTTACCATGGTTACTCGAAATAATCACTATTTTTGAAGAAGGATTACAACGATCAAAAAGATTTGAAATTCCACCACTTGCTCTGGAAATGGCAATAACAAAAGCAATACTACTCAATAAAGAATTTACAGAACAACTACAGAATATTTCAAATGTTACCACTGTAAAACTTGAACCAATCTCAAAAACAGAAAAAACACAACCATCTCCCAATTTTATAGAAGACACAAGCGACGATTTATTTCCACCAGTAACTTCTACTATTCCAACTGTTCCAACCCCTCATAAAGAAATTATCTCTGAAGAATTACCTCCATGGGAAATTGAAACAAAAGAAATAAAAAATAATTTACAACAAGAAAATAAAGAAGAACTTAAAAAAGAAGAAAAAAATGTAAAAAAAAGTAAAAATTTCATTAAAAAACTTGAAACTGCTAGCATTGCAGAAAGTAAAAAGATAAGAGATGCAAAAACCGAAGAAGTAAAAAAACAAGCACCACCTAAAAAAGTGGAAAAAATAATAGAACCAATAGACGCACCCGAAGAAAGTGAAATGCTTCTTGTTATTCAGTCTCAATGGAAAACTTTATGCTCTAGTTTACCAAAAAGCGTAAAACTCTATTTATCAGAATATGGAACTGCAATAGAATATGAAAACAATGTTTTAACCCTAGAAATTAAAGGAGATTTTGCAAAAAAAATGATAAATACTGAAAAAATATTACACTGATTTCTGAAAAATTTTCACACTTTTTAAGTACAAAAATTACTATTTCTATTCTTGAAAAACAAGAAACAAAAGCAGAAAACTTATCTGTTTCCGAAGTCGAAGGATTATTACAATTTTAAATAAAAATAATGAATATTCTTCAAAAAGCCTCATCACTAAAAGAGTTATCAAAACTTTTACAATCAGCACTCATAGATTTACCAAGTGCTGATAATTTTATAGCAGAAGGGTTCGATGAAGAACTGGATACATATCGAAATTTATCCAAAGGAGGAAAAGAAGAACTTATTAAAATAAACAAACAAGAACAAGAAAAAACAAAAATTTCTAGCTTAAAAGTTAAATATAACACTGCAATTGGATATTTTTTCGAAGTAACAACCGCAAATGCAAAGCTCATTCCAGACTATTTCATACATCGCCAAACACTAAAAAATGTGTGCCGATACACAACCGTAGAACTTTCAGAATTTGATACAAAAATCAAAAATGCACAACTTCAATATGAAAAACGACAAGAAGAAATTCGACAACATCTCGAAAATAATATTTTAGATGCATCGGGAAAAATTCAAAAACTCGCAAAACATATAGCAAAAGCTGATATTTCGCAAAGCTTTGCATATTTAGCACAAAAACAAAGATTTATAAAACCACACCTTACTGAAATACAAAATAAACTAGAAATAAGAGAAGGACGACATATTGTTGTAGAATCAAGCCTCGAAAGAGAAAATAAACGATTTATTCCAAACGATTTACAAATGAATGAAGACAATTGTTTTCATTTAATAACGGGTCCAAACATGGCAGGTAAATCAACTTTTTTACGCCAAAATGCCTTAATTATTTATCTTGCACATATTGGAAGTTTTGTTCCTGCACAATCTGCAACTATTCCTGTATGCGATAGTATTTTTACACGAATTGGGTCTGGTGATTCACTTTCAACAGGAGAATCAACTTTTTTAATAGAAATGCAAGAAGCATCTAAAATATTGCGACATGCAACGTCTAAAAGTTTTGTTATTTTAGACGAACTTGGACGCGGAACATCTACATACGATGGACTTTCTTTAGCTTGGGCTATAACAGAATTTCTTCATGACAAAAAAGTAAAAACACTCTTTGCGACTCATTATCATGAACTTATAGATCTCGCAAAATCTCTTCCACGTGCAAACAATTTTTCTGCACGAGTATTGGAAGATACAAAAAAAGGAGTAATTTTTCTTCATCAAATTTTTGAAGGAGGAGCAGAAAAAAGCTTTGGAATTGAGGTTGCAAAACTTGCAGGAATTCCCCGTTCTATTATTCAAAAAGCAGAAGAAATTTTAGAAAAATTAGAAAATCAAGAAAAAATAAATAAAAACAAAAATTTACAAAATAGTTTATTTACAGAAGAAAAAAATAAAAAATCTACTACAAATAACACCAATAATACAAATAATACTACAGAAGCTTTATATAAAGAAATGTATGAAAAATTATTGCAAAAACAAAAAAGATTAGAACAATCAGAAAATCTAGAAAAATTAAAAAATTTAGATTTAAACACTATGACCCCAATTGAAGTATTTCAAATTGTTTTGAACATGCAAAAATGATACAATTTCAATAAAAAAGCATATATTATAATATAAATACAAATAAACATGACAGAAATAATCCCAGAGATAACCTCTTTTTTTCAATCTGCAGGAGATTTATTATTAACAATTTTTACATTTCTTGTAATTTTTGGAATACTTATAATTCTTCATGAATTTGGACATTTTTGGGCTGCACGAGCCGCAAAAGTAAAAGTTTTAGAATTTGGATTTGGAATGCCACCAAAAATTTTTGCTAAAAAAACTTCACGAAAAGTTATAGTTGAGTACCCAAAACACACAAAAAAATCTGAAAAATCTGCAAAAAAAGAGGAGATAGAAGAAATTGAAGAAATGGAGTGGACCATAAATGCTATCCCTTTTGGAGGGTTTGTACGAATGGAAGGAGAAGGAGGAAATTCTTCACACCCGCACGCCTTTAATAACAGACCATTACCATGGCGAATGCTCGTGATTTGCGGAGGAGTTATCATGAATTTTTTATTGGGTTGGGGGCTTTTAACTGCCAGTTTTATGGTAGGAGTTCAATCGCCAGAAACAGGAGTCGGAAGTATTAGTATCGAAAAATTAGCCGAAAATATGCCCGCAATCTCCTCTGGATTACAAGAAAAAGATATTATTCTAGAAATTAATACAGTAAAAATAACTTCACCAGATGTATTTTTATCAACATTACAACACAGTACACAAGTAGCTCATTTTACAATCTTACGAGATAATAAAAAATTAGAAATATCTGTAACTCCAAACGAAAATAAAATTTTTGGAATAATTCCAAAAATAAAATCTAAAACAGAACAATATAATTTTATAAATGCAGGAAAACATGCTTTTTCTGAATCTTTTGTAATTATGAAAGGTTCTATAGACGCTCTTGGAAATTT
The DNA here is from genome assembly GCA_947311245.1 of uncultured Candidatus Altimarinota bacterium. Classification (GTDB taxonomy): domain Bacteria; phylum Patescibacteriota; class Gracilibacteria; order CAIRYL01; family CAIRYL01; genus SZUA-1403. Next base: position 10,056 of record CAMZKJ010000012.1, on the reverse strand, counting down.
AGTAACAACACTTGCGACTAAACATGAAATTCCTAAAGAAATTGGAGGTCCTGTTGCCATTGCTAGCACAACAGACCAAATTTTAGAATATGGAACTTTTCTTCATTTAATTTTATTTGCAGCAACCCTTTCGCTTTCTTTGGCTGTTTTAAATATTATGCCGTTTCCAGGTTTAGATGGTGGAAGATTTATATTTTTATTAATAGAAGCAATCTTTGTAATATTTACATTTATTGCAACAAAAATATTTCGTATTCAGTATAATTTTCCAAAAAGACTTCCATCAAGTATAGAAATGTATATAAACGCTATTGGTATGCTTACACTTTTTGCATTTTTAATTTGGGTAACATTTATTGATATTGGAAAATTGTTTGGATAATACAAATATATAAATAAATATTTTAATATTTAAAAAAATCTCTTTACCTCTTTTAAATTATCAACCCACGGAAAATGTCCAGCATTTGCAACTATACACAGTTCAGATTCTGGATATTTTTTATGTACATTTTCTGCATAATATAAAGGTGCTGCTTCATCATTTTCTCCCCAAACAAGTTTTAAATTTGTAGAATTGTTTGTATATTTATTTAAATTTTCTAAATATACAGATACATCTTCATTTACTATATTTTGAAATGTTTTCTTCATTATTTCTCCATCTAAAGCATTATAATCCGAATTTTTATCATGAAATAAAAAACTAAAAAGTGGTGTAATCATTTTTTTTAGAGAATTTGTATATTTATTTTTTGTTAAAAATTTTGAAAAATTTATTTGAAATTTTTGCATTTTTGTTAAATTTCTATAAAACGGAACACCCATGCAAATAATATTTGAAATTTTTATTTTTTTTAAATTATCACTATTCAAAAAATTATAATCTAAAAATTTTAATAAAACTCGTCCACCAAAACTATGCACTACAAATTCTATATGTATTTTTTCAGAATCTTTATTTTTAGCAGTATCTATAATAACTTTTTGTATAAAATTTTCTAAAAATTCAGAATAATTTTTTAAAGTATAGATTTTCTTTAATTTTCCACTTTTTCCAAATGCTGGAAAATCGAGAGCTATAAAATTTTTACGCAATGGAAACAACTGTGTAAAAGATTCTTTATTACTCCCCCATCCATGCAAGAAAAGAGTTATTTTTTGAGAATTATCATCTGTAATATTTTCGATATTTTCACAATATGAAATTCTTAAACCATTTATCATTACTTGTTTTTGCTTCATTCTATTATATTTTTTTATTTCAATTCTTGTTTTAACATTTCAATTTCATCTTTTAAATCTGCAGATTTTTCAAATTCAAGATTTTGAATAGAAATTTCAAGTTTTGCTTCTAATTCTCGAATCCATTCTTTTAAATTATCTTTTTTCGATTTTGAAATTTTTGTTTTTCGTTCTTTCTTTTCTATATTTAATGCTTTTACATGTTTTTTAATAGTTGTTGGAGTAATTCCATGCTCTGTATTATATGCTATTTGAATATTTCGTCTTCGATCTGTTTCATCAATAGCTTCCTTCATTGCAGGCGTCATTACATCGGCATACATAATTGCTATCCCTTTACTATTCCGTGCAGCCCGTCCAATAATTTGCAGTAATGCATCTCTCGAACGAAGAAACCCTCGTTTATCTGCATCTAAAATTGCAATCATAGAAACTTCTGGAATATCTAACCCCTCTCGTAAAAGATTAACCCCTACAATTACATCTAACTCACCAAGCCGCAGTGCTTGAATTGTTTCAATTCTTTCCATATTTTCTATTTCCGAATGCAAATATTTTGACCGAATACCAATTTCATCGAAATATGCAGAAAGTTTTTCTGCCATTTTTTTTGTTGCAGTCGTTACTAAAACTTTTTCATTCAGCTTTATTCTGTTAGAAATTTCAATATTTAAATCCTCAATTTGATTATTTGCTTCACTTTCAGAAATTGTATGCAATTTTGAATCCCATTTTTCAGTTTCCGATGGACGAATAGAAATAACAGGATCAAGAAGACCGGTTGGACGAATCACTTGTTGTGCAAAATCTTTTTCTCTATCGCAATGAAGATATTCATATTTTCCTGGCGTTGCAGAAACATAAATTGCTTGATTAATCTTACTTTCAAATTCTTCAAATTTTAAAGGCCTATTATCATGTGCAGATGGAAGCCGAAATCCATGATCTACTAAAGTATTTTTTCGAGATAAATTCCCATTATGCATTGCCCCAATTTGAGGAATTGTAATATGAGACTCATCAACAAACATTAAAAAATCTTTTGGAAAAAAATCTAATAATGTAGAAGGTGGCATTCCTGCCATTTCTCCAGATAAGTATCGAGTATAATTTTCGATACCATTGCAATATCCTGTTTCCAATAACATTTCTATATCATATTCACTTCGTGTTTGAATTCGCTCTGCTTCAACTATTCGCCCTTCTTCTTGGTACCATTTCACCCTTGCTTTTACATCCTCTTTAATATCTTCTACACATTCTTTAATTTTTTCTTTTTGTGTAACCGCATGTTTCGCAGGGAAAATAACAACTTTATCATGGCTTCCTAAAATTTCCCCAGTAAATGGATCTATAGCTGTAATACCCTCAACTTCATCTCCAAAAAATTCTATTCGATACGCATGCTCTTCAGCTGGAGGATAAACCTCCACACTATCTCCCATAACATGAAACATTCCTGGTTTAAAATCTGACGCGACTCGAGTATATTGAATTTCTGAAAATTGTTTTAATAAATCGTTTCGTATAATTTCTTCTCCAACTGTTAATTCTATTGCTAATGCTTCATAATCCTTCACAGAACCTAATCCATAAATACAAGAAACAGATGAGATAATAATAACATCATCTCGAGTTAATAAATTATATGTTGCAGCATGTCTATGCCTATTAATTTCATCATTAATAGTTGCCTCTTTCTCTATATATGTATCACTCGCTGGCATATATGCTTCTGGCTGATAATAATCATAGTATGAAACAAAATATGAAACAGCATTATTCGGAAAAAATTCTTGAAATTCTGTACAGAGTTGTGCTGCTAAGGTTTTATTATGCGCTAAAATTAATGTCGGTTTTTGCTGATCTTGAATAATATTTGCCATGGTAAATGTTTTACCAGTTCCTGTTGCCCCTAAAAGCGTTTGATGCTTTTTCTTTGCATTTAATCCTTTTATTAAAAATTCTATTGCAGTTGGTTGATCTCCTTTTGGAGTAAATTTTGATTTTAAGTCAAAAGGCTTGTGAACCTTTGTAATTTTCGGAAGATCTAAACTTTCTTTATTCGTCATGTTTTTTTGAATAATATTATTTTTTATGCGTAAAAGTATTTTAGCACAAATATATATAAAAATAGAACAAGAAAGAAAAAAATCTATATTTTTACTCCCCAATTATTCATAAATATTTGTAATTTCTTTTGGAACTTCACTTTCTACATATATTTTTTTACCTGTTTCAGGATGAATAAACTGTAAAGAAAAAGCATGAAGCGCTTGGCGTTTCAACTTCCATTCTTTTTGTAATTCTCTATTCCATCTAAAATCACCATAAATTTGGTCTCCTGCAAGCGGGTGATTATTTGATGCAAAATGTATTCTAATCTGATGCATTCTTCCAGTTTCCAGCAATACTTCAACAAGAGATGCGTCAAGTTTTGGGAAATATTCTTCCACTGTATAATGCGTAACCGAATCTTTTCCTTTTTCAGAATTAATAGAAATTTTTGTATATTTGCTTCCACCTCCTTGGGCTCGTTCTTCGCGTCGGGCAATTTTTTCTGTAATAGTTCCTGAGTCTTTTAAAAAAGCACCACGAACCAATGTTTTATAAATTTTTTGAATTTTTCCTGTTTGCAATAAATTAATAATTTTTCGTAAAAATCCATCATTTTTTGCAATCATTACCAGACCAGAAGTATCTTTATCTAATCTATGAACCAGTTTCGGCTCTGGTGCTTCCAAGTTTTTACTTCGAATCAATGCAACACAATAATCAATAAGAGAATGTCCATATTTTATTTTAGAACCAGGGTGAACAGCTACTCCTGCAGGTTTATCAACTATAAAACAAAATTCATCTTCGTATAAAATTTTAATTTTTTTTAGTTTTGGGTTTTTCAAAACTGCATCAAAATTAATATTTTTTTTAATAATTTTTTTTTCTCCAAATTCCGATGGTTGAAAATATATTTTTATTTCATCACCGCTGTGTAAAGTAAGAGATTTTTCAATTTTTAATCGTTTTCCCTCACGAAAAACAGCAATTTTTTTTGTTCGAAAAAATTTATGTCGCATTCCCCTTGGCACTTGTGGATATTGCCGTTCTATATATCGTTCACATCTAATTCCATCCTCATTATTTGAAATAACAAGAGGCGTATTTTCGTTAGTGCTCGGTTTCGTCATAATATTTTAATCTATAAGTCCATATTTCTTTACAAGCTCTACAAATTCTATCATTGCATCTTTTGCCCATTGTTTCGTTTTTTCTGATGTATTTACACTTTGAAAATAAATAAATATATTTTTATTTCCTTCTGTAATTTTAGATTCTTCACATTGAGCAGCATCGAATCGGCACCCAATTTTTGTTTTCGCTTCATTGATAAAAAAAGCATATTCATTTTTTTGAATTGGAGTGTTTTCTGTTGAGAGATATTCTTTTCCTGGCATTGGTGTAAATAGCTCTATATTTTCACCTTTTGTTATATCTATACAAACATTTTTATCTAAAAAGTTTATATCATGTGCACCAGCAGAAAGCCCATGTTTCAAGGAAATAATATTATATAAATCTACAATATTGTTAATATTTGGAAGTTTTCCATTTTTTTCTGCTAAATCAGCAAGCATCAACGGTGCACAAATAAAGTTTTTTGAATCAAACCCTAACTCTGTTTTTATTGCATCTTGAGCTTCAATTCGCTCTTTCCATTGCGGATTATTTGCCCCCCCTTTTTCTAGCCATATTTTTACCTCTTGTTTCAAAAATTTTTGCATTCCTCTTGGTGTTTTTTTAACAGCAATAGCACTTAATTGCATATTTTCTGTATAAATTCCCAATTTTTGACAAGTCTCAGAAATTGTAAAATTTATTTTTTTTTCCTTTACTATTTTACTTGGAACTGTGGAATTATTCTTGCTATCGATATTTGGTAAATTTAATTTTTCTAACCGTGGAAATAACATTTTTAATTCTCCAAAGCTATTATTTTTTGGTTCTCCAGATAATGAGTTATTAAAGATTTTTTCTATTTTTTTCGCAGTATCTGGTAAAAATGCTGTTAATTTTTCCGATATCCACAACATTACATATAAAATATGCGTTAAAAATTTTTGAGTTTTTTCTGGATTTGTTGCAATTAATTCCCAAGGTTTCACTGTATTTATTTTTTGATCACAAAAATCTACCGCTTTAAAAATTTCCTCAAGAGCTATATTAAATACATATCCTGTCATTGCTTTTTCTATTTTTTCATCTTGTTCTGCTAAAAATTTAGCAACACTTGGACATAAATTTTCTGGTGTTGATGGTGAAAAAACTTTACTTCTTTCACAGAGATTATAGACTCGTGAAACAAGGTTTCCCAATCCATTCGCAAGATGAGCCTGATAAATTTCTTCAAATCGAGATCGTGAAAAATCGGCATCTTTCCCAATAGGAACTTCTCGTAATAAGAAATATCGCAATGCATCAGTTCCATATTTTTCTACTTCTCCAAAAGGGTCTACAACATTTCCAATAGATTTACTCATTTTATGCCCCTCACTTGTTAAAAATCCGTGAACAAAAATTTTATTTGGTAACTTTTCTTGTGCAGAAAGCAACATTCCAATCCAAATCCCAGCATGAAATCGTAAAATATCTTTTCCAATAACATGAACAACCTCACTATTATCTCCCCAAAATTTATTAAATTTATTTTCAGAATTTTCATCTTTTTCTTCACTCTTTACATAATCTAATGCAGAAATATAATTTGTAAGTGCATCGCACCATACATACATATTTTGAGAATCGTCATTTGGAACTGACACTCCCCATGGTAATTTTTTTGATGGACGAGAAAATGAAATATCATGAAATCCTTCTTTTGCCATTGTTAAAATTTCATTTTTTCTAAACTCTGGTACAATTTGTAATTGATTTGTTTCTAATAATTCTACAATTTTTTCAGAATATTTCGATAAATTAAAAAAATAATTTTCTTCAGAAATTTCTTCTGGAGGTCTTTTATGATTCGGACAATTTCCATCTTCATCTAAATCTTTTTCAAGCATAAAGGCTTCACACCCGTAGCAATAATTTGCGGTATATGATTTTTTTTCTAAATCGCCAGCTTCAATTAATTTATTCCATAATTTATGTACAGACGGCCAATGTTTTTCTTGGTCGGAAGTTCTAATAAAATAATCATTTGAAATATTTAAACACTCCCCTAACTGTCTAAATTTTGCCGAATTTTCATCACACAATTTTTGAGGTGTCGTATGTTTAGCCTCAGCTGTTCTTTGGATTTTTTCACCGTGTTCATCTGTTCCCGTTACAAAAAAAGTTTCTCGGTTCTTATACCTTCCCCATCTTGCAATAACATCAGCCTCAATACTTTCCATTGCAAACCCCACATGTGGTGCTCCATTCACATAGGCAATTGATGTTGAAACATATAAAGCTTTGTTGTTTATCTCTTCCTGCATAAAATAATAGTTAATTTTTTAATCACAATACATTTAACATAGATGCAGTATAATATATTTTATGAATAAACACTAATTTGATAATTAAAAAGAATATTGCATATCAATATCAAAGCTGGTATTATGATATGAACCATAAATAAAAACAATAACATACAATGAAAACATACACATATACTTCCTTCATTTTCGGTATTTTCCTCATTGGAAATAGTATTTCACAGCCTATATTTGCTGCAGAATCAACAGATTTTATTTTAATAGATAACAACTTAACTGAAACAACAAAATCTTCACAGACAACTGCAGAAAATGGTGAAGAAAAATACGAAGAAGCTAATCTAATAGAAATTCAAAAAATTGGAGAATCGAATGATTTTATTGAAGCAAGTTCATATTGTGGAAATTCTCAAATTGAAACACCAGAAACATGTGATACGAATAATTTTGCAGGAAAAACATGTCAAAGTTTTGGGTATGACAAAGGCCATCTTTTATGTCTATCAAATTGTCAAATTATAAATACGAGCAACTGCTCAAATAATCCAACTCCTACTCTCACTTCAACTCCAACTCCATTGCCAACAAGCACATATACCGGTGGTTCTGGCGGTGGCGGATATATTCCAACAAAAGTACCAAACGCCATAACTCCTAGTCCTAGCCCTACTCCAACCAATCCCCCTACACCCTCTCCAATAACAATAACAACAACTCCTATCCCAACTATAAAACCTATAGAAACACAAAAACCAATTATAACACCAAGACCGAAAAAAGAAGTTCTACACAAAGCTCCAGAAATTCCACATATAGTTATTACACCACAAACAGAAAGCAATACACCTATTACCGCAGTAAGTAGCACTTCAAATCAAAATTTAATTGAAGAACACAGAGCAAATAGAGAAAACAGAGAAAATACAGCTAAGATGCAATACATAAAACCTCTAGATTTTATAAACAAAGATACACAAGATAGAAATGAAAAAAGTAAAATAAACAGTAAAATAAAAACTAAAATTTTTCATAATTCTGCAGACGAAACAAAAAACAATCCCTATGAAAACATACTAACTCATAAAGAAAAATGGTGTTGGATATGGATTCTACTCGCATTCATTTGTGGTTGTCTCACTCGGTTCATCGGAAGAGATAAAAAATCTAAAGAAACAATCGATGACTTACACTATCAAGCTCAAAAATTAAAACAAAATTTATAACAATATATAGAAACATGAAAAAATTACTCAAAACCTCTCTTTTGGCAACAGTATCTCTCATTACTGCATCTCCAATCACGAACCTCGTATATGCCAATATCCCAGACAATATTCCACACACTCTTATTTACGAAGGACGACTATTATCAAAAACTAGTCAAAAATTAGAAGGAGAATATACAATGCGATTTTCATTATGGAAAACAACAGATATTCAAGACAATGAAATTGATTCAATAACTGGTGCAATTGATACAAATGATTCTGATTTTGGAAATTGGTCTGAAGAAATCTCAGTAAAATTTACGGATCAAGGATATTTTTCTGTTATACTAGGAGAACAACAAGTATTTACGGATATTCTTTTGGCAAATCATAAATATCTGCAAGTTGAAATTAAAAAAGGATTACCAACGGATGATAACGATGAAGAATATCAAATTTTGGATGTAGATGTATTAGACGATACAAAAGACCGAAAATTAATTTCATCCCTTCCATATGCATTTAATTCAGAAAATTCAAATTACTCAAAACATGCAGAAAGTGCTTCTGGATCTATACATAACACATTTGTAATTGATCCTGATAATTCTATTTCAGAAGCAGAAACTGGTGAAATAAAACTTCAATTTGGGGAAATGCTTGCAAAAATAATTGCATATAACTATGACAGAAATATTTTTACAATAAATGATTCCGTTGAAATTACAGGAGGTTTATCGTTAAAATCCGATACAGGAACTATAAATTTTTCAGCAGAAAACATAACAGGAAATAATACATATATTCTTCCAGATTCAGATAGCGTAACTGCAGATGAAACGGTCGATGAAACATTTGTACTTGTCGATACTAATACAAATCAAAAATTAGAAAATAAAACAATAGATGCCACAAAAAATAATATAATTAATATTGATGCATCAAGTTTGGCAGCAAGTTCAAAAACAAAAACTATTACTCCCCTTTTTCCAAATACAACATTCGAAGCCAATACAGCACAGAATCAAGTCAGTATCTTTATGGGAAATGAAATAGACGGAAACCTTACTCGTCAATATTACAAAATATCAACAGACACAAATGATAACTCTCTTCATACAGGGAAATTAATTATTACAATGCATCTTGACGAATTTGAAAGTTTTGATGAAAGCGATGGAAAAATTAAATTCTACATTAAAACAACAAGCCTCGATACATCACAAAATGCTATCAATATAAAAATTTCAGACACAAATGGTACGCTTTTATCTTCACGCACAAACCAAGTAAGTGCCGATATTTGGAAGTTGGTAGAAATTGATTTATCAACAATTGATATTTCAAACACTGCTCTCACCACCGATAAAAATATTCAAATAGAATTAAATTTTATGGTTTCAACAAATAATAATGTTTTTATCAGTAATATTATTTCCGAATATAAAGGAAAATAATATTTGACCAATTCAGAAGTCAAAAAACTCACAAAATAATAATACACACATATACATTTTTACCCCCTATCTTATGCGTATTAATACACTTTCACAATCGATTGCAGCCTCTGCGTTAATTGTACCAATTCTTGCCTCTTCAGCTTCTGCTGCTGATATTCAAATTTGGAGTAATGAAAAAGAACTGGAAAATGGAAATCATCTTATTTTAGATGCCGATGATACAGGAGGAGATATTTTCCTTCAATTCGGGAACACTCTATCAAAAACATTTTCTTGGGATAATACAAATCTCCGATTTAACCTTTCAGATAGCCTAAATGTAGAAGGAAATATTTCTCTTACAGGAAATATTGAAATGCAAGCTCTGGCAACTGTTGATGGAGTTGATGTTTCTGAATTAGGTGCTGGTGTAACAGCTCTTGAAAACAGAGTTTCTACAAATGAAACAAATATTGCAGGAAATACAACAGCAATTAATTCAAATGATTCTGATATCTCGGCACTACAAGCTGAACAAACAACACAAAACACAGCTATTACAAATAATACAACAGCTATCAATTCAAATGATTCTGATATCTCGGCACTACAAGCTGAACAAACAACACAAAACACAGCTATTACAAATAATACAACAGCTATCAATTCAAATGATTCTGATAT
>CAMZKJ010000011.1 GCA_947311245.1 uncultured Candidatus Altimarinota bacterium | reverse complement strand
TTTTTGCTCTGTTTAAATCAGCTCCTTCAAAATTTTTTATAGCTTCGGAGCTATCAGCAATTATCATATCAACTATAGTTCTTTTTTTTAGTGTAATATGAAGAATCTTAGAACACTCATTTCCTCTAATTATCAGGGTGTCTGCAGTGTTAAGTTTGAGATTTGGTTTAGATTTTGGCTGTGCATTGTTTATTGAAATTTTTTTATTATAAAATAATGACCTTCCTAATATTTTAGCGAGGGAGTCTCCAGGTTGAACAATATATCTTCGAGGTGTATTTATATTTTTTTTACATTCTTTGAGGTCTGCTTGTGTTTTTTTTGAGCAAGTTTGTAGTTCGGTCTCTTTTAATTTTAAAATTTTAGAAAAAGTTAAGCCTTCGCATTTGTTTGGGTTTATTTTATCCATTGAAATTTTTAATATATATTCATATAATTTTAACAAATAATTTAAAAATTGTAAATATGAAAAAAATTGTAAATATTTGTTTTTTTCTCGGTGTTTTTTTCTTTTCAGGGTGTGTAGATTCTGAAAATAATAGAAAAAATTCAGAAATTCAAAAAACTCAAGATTTAGAGATTACTAAAGTAACTACTTCTGTATCACCGAAAGAATTTAAAAAATTTACCTCTAAAATTACAAAAAATGATGTAAAAAATATTCTTTTAGATGTACGAACATTGCCAGAATTTCAATCTGGGCATATTAAAAATGCGAAAATGCTAGACTTTAATAAAGCAGATTTTAGAAAGAAGCTATCAGTATTAGATAAAAATAAAAAATATTTTATTTATTGTAGGAGTGGAAGTAGGTCTGGTCGGGCTCTAAATATTATGAAAGAAATGGGGTTTACTACTGTGTATAATTTGAAAGGGGGGATTAATAATTGGATAAAAAATGGGTTTCCAATTGTATACTGAAATTGAAAATTTTTTAGTGTTTATGCAAGTCGTGTGATAGTATTTGTGTATATTTTTTTTATAGAACAGTAATGATAATTTTAACAAATTTAAAAGCATATCCATCTGGTGTGTTTGAAAATGCAGAAACACTTGTACAGGTACATATTGATGCACAAAAAGAAGTAGTAAAGTTAAAAAAAAATATTAATTTTGCAGTAGCTATTAATTCTTTGGATATACAAAATATTTGTAAAAAATTTGCAAATACAATTGATATTTACGCACAGCATTGTGATAATGCAAGTTTTGGATCTTCAACTGGGAAGATACTTCCTGAAATGTTGGTAAAGATGGGAGTGAAAGGTGTTATTTTGAATCATAGTGAAAATAGATTTTCTTCGGAAAATAATTATGAAGAGTTAATTACCACTATTAATTTTGCAAAAAAAGCAGGATTAACAGTTGTTTGCTGTGCTGAAACGCCAGAAGAAGGGAAGTTTATAGCAGAAAATTCAAATGCAGATTTTATTGCTGTTGAGCCTCCAGAGCTTATTGGTGGAGATATTTCTGTTTCTACAAGTCGTCCAGAATTGATTTCTGAAAGTGTGGAAGAAATTGGTTCGCGTAAAGTTTTAATTGGTGCAGGAATTAAAACCGGTTCAGATGTGAGAATTGCTCTTGAAAAAGGTGCTGTTGGAGTATTGCTGGCAAGCGGTATTGCAAAATCTGATACGCCAAAATCGGTTCTATTAGATTTAGCTTCATAGGAGTTATAACAATTGAAAAAAATTACATTTACTATACAATATATGAAAAATACATGGTTTTGGATTAAATTTACACTATTAGCACTTTTTACATTTTCGTTGGGGGTGTTTAATCTTCCAGAAAGTGTGCAAGAAAAATTACCTACTTTTGCACAAGAAGCAATTTCAGGGTATAAAATAAAACTGGGGATTGATTTAGCAGGAGGAACAAAGCTTGAATATAAAATAGATTTTTCGGAAGCAGAGAAAAAATTAAATATTTCGAGTGAAACAAATGAAATAAATACTACTTCTAGCGCAGAATCATTAAAGAAATCGGAAATTGCAAATGGTGTTGTAAAAACATTAAAAAAGCGAATCGATCCAGATGGAACAAAAGAGGTTACTGTTTTTTCTTCTCAAAGAGGTGAAGATTGGTTTGTAGTTGTTGAATTGACAACAGATATTGATACAAAAGAAAATAGAGCAAAACTTGAAAAAATAACTTCTTTAGAATTTAAAACTCCATATCCACAAGGAGAGTTAGGGGAAAAAGCAAAAGATGCAACGGTTACAGCATTGTTAGAAAGTGCACGTACTAATAACCAAGATTTTGATGCATTGGCAAAACCAATAACTCTGTCAAATGAGGGAAGAGGTCTTAATTTAGAAACTGCATATTTAAATGAAATTACAGAAGCAGTTGTTGGAGATGAAGAACTTGCTAAAAAATTATTAACACAAAATCCAGAATATATAGGATGGGCAGATAATTATGAAAAGCTTCAAAATAATATGTATCTATTACCATATTATCAATCTCCACTTACTCAAACAGAGCGAGTATCTGAAAAATCAGAAAAAACATTTTCAGATGCAGAAAAAATATTTCCATCTGAAAAAAATATTGCTATAGATAAACTTCCATCTGAAGTTTTATCGGATGTCTCATTATTAGATACAGAAAAATCTTGGATATTATCGGGGAAATATTTAGTAGAAAAAACGAAGTATAATGAAAAAACTCAAAGTTTTTTATATTCGCTTATTGATTTATCATCACAGTCTGATGCTGTAATTTCTCAATATAAAAGAAAATCTGTAAAAGCACTTGAGGATTCTCGATTTGTACGATTTTTATATGTTACACCGCGGTGGCAACCAACGCCATTGGGAGGAGGAGAGTTTAAGGTTGCAAAAGTTGGAGTAGATCCAAATACAAACTATCCAATTGTTCAGATTAATTTTACACAGAAAGGAGGGGAGATATTTGGAGACCTGACGGGGGAGCTTGCAAAACACAAAAATACAGTGTGTGGTGCAACGGGAGATGTGTTTGCTATTTTTGTTGATAATGAAGAGGTATCCGCTCCGTGTGTACGAGAAAAAATATCGGGAAATGCTCAAATATCTATGGGGGCAGGGACATTAAGAGAGGTGCAACGTGAGGCAAATCAGCTTGCTGATAATTTGAATTCAGGAGCAACACCTGCACCAATTGCTTTAGTTTCAGAGCGAAAAATTTCTGCAAGTTTAGGAGAAAAAGCACTAGAGCTTTCTATTTATGCAGCCCTTATTGGGTTTGCAATGGTTACGGTATGGATTATATTTTTTTATAGATTTGCTGGAGTGTTAGCGATTGGGGCGTTATTGTTTTATGCATTATTTTTAATTTCATTATTTAAGTATTTTGGATTTGTATTAACCCTTTCTGGAATTGCTGGAGTTATCCTTTCAATAGGGATGGCGGTAGATGCAAATATTTTAATTTTTGAAAGAATTAAAGAAGAATTGAATGCTGGAGAAAAATTTGTAGATGCAGTTGCAACGGGGTTTGATAAAGCATGGTCATCTATTCGTGATTCAAATATTTCATCGTTAATTACATGTTTTATATTGTTTGCATTAGGAACTTCAATCATTAAGGCATTTGCAATTACATTAGCAATAGGGATTTTTGTTTCTATGTTTACAGCAATTACATTTACTCGATATTTAATTATGGGATTAACTCCAAATGTATTGAAAAACAAAACTTCTGTTTTTATTGGATTAAAAAAACGAGACTAAATTACAAGGAAATACTGGATGGTAAATAGTAAATAAATAATGACTTAATAATTTAATGACTGTATTTTTAGGAAAAACAATTACAGGAGATGGAAGAGGAAAAACACTTGGTTTTCCAACCATAAATATTTCTCTTCAAAAGGAAATAGATACACTAGAATTACAAAAAAATTCTGGTGTATTTATTGTTGAATTGCATCTTCAAACACAATGCAATCATCCATTAATAGGATTGTTACATTTGGGAAGTCGTCCAACATTTAATGAAAAAGAATTTAGAATAGAGGTTTTTGTACTTGAAAAAATATCTGAAAATTATTTTAATATTAAAAAAAATGAAATAAATATTTTGTTGAATCATGTACTGGTTGGTTCCAATATTCAATTTACAATCATAAAAAAAATAAGAGAAGTTATTTGTTTTACATCTGCAGATAAGCTTGTTGAGCAAATAAAAAAAGATGTTAAGGTTGCAGAATGTTTTTATAAAGAAAAAAGGTTTACGGCATAGAAAAAACATTGTATTATAGTAAGAATTCTATTATAGTTCATTCTTATTTCTAAAATAACATTATAATGTTTAATAAATCTTTACTCTCTGTTCTTACAGCATTTACTCTTACTTTTTTTTCTTCACTTGCTGTTGTGGGTGGTGGGGTCCTTATTGCTTCGGTATTTATTTCAGATTCTTTTATTAAAGAATACACCTTTGAAGATATGGATTATACAGAAGAAGAACGTGCTGAAATAAAAAAAAATAATGAAGAATTTGAGAAATTGCAGAAACTAGAGAAGCTAGAGCAACTAGAGAAAATAGAGAAGCTTGAAGAGGTTGTAAATATTCAAGAAACTAATATTAAAGAAACTGAAAAACCTGTAGTTATTCATGCCACAAAAAATCCTGAAATATTGAGTCATTCACATGATAAATATTTTAAGAAATTAAAAAAGCGTGGAAAAATTTTGCAGTCAAAAAATGAAAGACTGGATAATCCAGTTGAAATAGATGGTGTTATTTTTTGCTTGGACAGCATGAGTATAGATCAGTTTAAAAGCTTTTCATCTGATCCAAAAATAGCATTTAGTAATGCATTGGGCTATTGTAGTTTTTCAGATTTTGCTCAACAAGTGCAAAATATTATTGATACTACAATGCGGGAAAAAAAGAAGCATGATGCTGAATTAAGAGTTCATAATTTTTATGGAGTAACAGTTCCGCAATATGTTATTGACGGAGTTTTAAACTCTGCTCACTGGGATAAATACACTCGAACATTGTTAGGAAATCAGCAGAATATCAATCATGATATTACATATTTAAATAATGTTGATTTGAGTGCTTTAGGAATTAAAGAATTGATAGGAGTAGGGCTTTCAAAATATCCGCATTCGAGTAGAAGTCGTAAAACAAATTTACGAAATGCTGCATCTAAACTTGATGGAAAAATTATTCATCCAGGGGAAACATTATCGCTTGTGAATACTCTTGCACCGTTTAATTATAATAATGGCTATGTGAATGGGGTTATTATAAAAGATGGAAAAGATGTAACAGCAATGGGTGGAGGAGTATGTCAATCTGTAACAACAATGTTTCGGTCATGGCAAAATTCAGGTTTGGAAGTTACAAAGTTTCAACCTCATTCAAAATCAATTTCATATTATGGAGGTATTGGCTTTGATGCAACGATGTATAAGTCCGCATGGAGTGGGGGAGATGTAGATTTATTATTGAAGAATAATTCAGAAAATTCTATTTTAATAAAAGTGGTAGATTCTGATCCATATCAAATGATCTTTTTATATGGAACGCGAGATAGAGATGTTTTATTAAATAGGTATCATTTTAGTAAATATAAAGGGAATCAAGTTGCAAAATGGAAAAGATCAATTAAGTATAAAAATTCTGAAGACTGGGTCGAGAACTTTTTTCAAGAATGGCAAAAATTATATTAATATAATTTATAGTATATATCAGCAGTTAATAACTTAAGTATTACAATAAAAAACCTCTCAAAAGAAATTTCTTTTGAGAGGTTTTTTATTGTAATACTTAAGTTATTAACTGCTGATATATA
>CAMZKJ010000010.1 GCA_947311245.1 uncultured Candidatus Altimarinota bacterium | reverse complement strand
ATCCGTGAATTAACGCAATTTTATTCTGATTTTCTATTCGTAAATTTTTTGATTTTGAGTATTGGTGAACAGAGAAATAAATAAAAGTAGATAATAAAATTATTAACGGTAAAACAGTTATATATAAAGTATGAAAATCAGATAAATTAATAGTAATTAAAAATTGTTCAACAATTGGAATATTTAATTGCCTAAAAACAACCCAAATAATCAAACAAAGCAAGAATAAAAAACTTAAAAGAACAGACCAAAACCAATTTTTTTCTTCCTTTTTAAAGTCTTCTTTTAAAGTTTCAAAACCTTGTACTAGCGAAGTGGTGTGCTCTTTCCCAATTTCTTTTATTTTTTTTTTGGTTTGTTCATTTTCTTTAAATAATTCTTTTTCTTTTTCTGTAAAAATAGCTTCTTTAAGTTGGTCTTTCGAAAGAGTTGAAATATTTTGGACATCTAAAAACAATGTTTTTAATAGTTTTGCTCCTTTGAAATCAGTATTTTTTAAATTTGACTTTATAAAACTTACACCATTCAATGTTGCATTAGTAAATGTTGAATTAGATAGATTAGAATTAACAAAAGAATAAAGTGAGAAGCTATCATCATGAATACTTGATAAAAGACCTCCACTAAAATTTGAATACCTTAAATCACTATTTATAAAAGAAACTTTTGCATATAAAGGATTTAAATCACTAAACCTAAGTCCATAGCAGTAACAATTTTGGAAAATAAGTTTTTTAATTCCCGCGGGAGCAAAATCACCCCAATCACATCCTCTCTCTGCGCATTCGTGTTCTTCTGTTTCCTTTAAGTGGCGTTCTTCTGGACTAACAGGATTACATGCATCATAAATAGAGAGATTAATTCCTTTTAAATATTTATCAGCAAATATTACTTCATCTTTTCCCTTTATAGAATGAATATATTCTTTTTGAGTAATAATCTCATATTTTTTTTTACCAACAATAATCTCATCTCCATCAAAATATTTTCTTGGTTCTTTATCATTATCACCTTGAGCAATAATAAAATCGATTCCCTCAATTTCTTTCTTTTCCTCTGTTTCCGTTGGTGTTTTTACTTCATTCATTTGACAATTCTTAAAAAAAATAAAAAAACTCCCACAAAAAAAATAAATATTTACACTTATTTTTTTGCGAGAGCTAATTTTTTTTTCAAAATATCAGCGGTACCATCTCACTTTTTTACTTTTCTCTTAATTGTTTTGCTAACAGGCAAACCAGATTTTTACATCTAATCAAAACCGTTGAGGTCTCATATCTTTTATTTCTAAAAAATATTTTTCTCAAGATTCTCTGTGTATATTCTGTATAAAAATACACGCTTTTCGGTTGATAGCCGTTTTTAAAGAATTGTTCTATGAAAAGTATATCAAAAAATAAATTTTAAACAAATAAATTTCAGATTTATTATTTTTCAAAACACTCATCACTCCTTATTTCTCTATTTCTCTATCAATAACAACATGTTTCTATTTGCATAAATCTATACCTCTATTAATTCGGACTATACTTCGTTCTTTTCCAAAAATTTCAAGAAGTTCCAATGTTCCTGGTGAAAACTCTGAACCAGAAAGAGCCACACGCAACGGGTACAAAATGTATCCATTTTTAAATTCTGCTTCTTTAATTTTTTCAATAAATAGATTTTTTAAATTCTCAGCTGTAAATTCAAAATTATCATCTAAATTTTCTATTATATTTTTTGCAAATTCCAACGACTCTACCGCTGTTTCTCTACTCGTTTTCATTTTTTTATGAAAATAAATATCTGTTGAATATTCAAGACTTGCATCGTCTGTATAAAAAAGTGCTAAATTTTCAAATACTTCAGAAAGTTGTTTTGTTCTATCTTTCACCAAAGCGAGTGCTTCTCGTAAAAAGAGAATATTTTTTTCATTATTTAAATCTCCAAATAGAGAAATATCAAAATTATATTTTTCAGAATTTTTTACATCTTCACTATTCCAATATTCCAAAACTCTCGTATAAAACTCTGAAATATCCATTTTTTTAATCCATTCTTGATTAATCCATTTTAATTTCTCAATATCAAAAATTGCGCCTCCTTTATGCACTCGGTCTAAACTAAACTTTTCTATAAGTTCTTCCATTGTAAAAATTTCTTGTTCATCACTCGTATTCCACCCTAAAAGTGCTAAAAAATTTACAAGAGCTTCTGGCAAAAACCCATCTGATAAATAATCATCTACCGAAACTTTATTTTTTCGTTTTGAAAGTTTTGATTTATCCGCGTTTAAAATAAGCGGTAAATGTGCAAATGTTGGAATATTAAACCCAAATTCTTTGAATAATAAAATTTGCTTTGGTGTATTTGAAATATGGTCTTCTCCACGAATAACATGAGAAATTTTCATATCATTATCATCTATCACTACACAAAAATTATACAAAGCGGTATCCAAATTTTTTGCAATTACAAAATCATCAAGCTCTGTAAGTTTAATTGTAACTTCACCACGAACTGCATCTGTAAATGTAATTTCAGAAATATCTTTTGGAAGTTTATACCGAATAACCGATTTTTCACCTGCGTCCAGTTTTTCTTGTACCAATGTTTTATCTGCATTTCTCCATGTTTCAGGATACCGAAATGCTTTTTTTTCTTTTTGTGCTTTTTCTCGTAAAATGTTTAATTCTTCTGGAGTCGAAAAACAGTAATATGCTTTATCTTCTGCTAAAAGTTTTTCTAGATATTTTTTATATACTCCCGCTCTCTCACTTTGATACACCACTTCATCTGTAGAACTTAACCAATCTACTCCCCACGCCATTCCAAGTTTTTGGATTCCAGATAAAATATTTTCTTCATATTGTTTTTCAGATCGAGTTTTATCGGTATCTTCCATTCTCATTATGGCTTTTCCTTGCTTATTTTTTGCAAAAAGAAAATTATATAACACGGTTCGTGCTGTTCCAATATGGAAAAGTCCTGTTGGAGAAGGCGGATATCGTACAATTATTTCATTCATGATATTTTAGTAAAAATTTAATGTAATCATATCATGCATAAAAAACTAATTCTAACGAAATAAAAAATTACATATATTTATTTGCTAATTTAACAAATTCTTTTGGTAAAATATCTTGTTTTTTTGCTTCTCTCAATAAATTAATTTGATTTTCGCTAAAAGCTATATCTTCTCCTTTTATAATTTTATCAATCTCTGATTCTGTAAAAATTGATTGATGAATTTTTTTTATTTCTTCTACTTCTTCTTCATTTAAGCCTAAATCATTTTGTAAAAAATTAATAAAATCTTGTTGATATGAATTATCAAGCTCTATAGTTCGTCGAAATTTCATTGCTTTAAATTCTAATCGTTTCTCTAAAATTGCACGCTTCTTTATAGAAGCTTCATCCTGCTTTTCAATAACTGGTAATGTATAAATGATATCTTTTATTTTTTTAAACATTGCTGCATTTTGTATTTTAAGCTGTATCCCTGTCAACATCTCATTATATAGTCGAGGTTGCTCTATAGCATTCAAATTTTTATCTTTATTTTTTATAATATAGTTTGCACTAAAATATTCATTATTTGGATTTCCAAAATCTTCAATTAAATCTTTATAAATATTTGAAAGTGCTAATTCTCTAAAATCTACATATGACTCATTATAATTTAAATCTATGTCATTCATAAAATCATTAATAAATGATTTTATTTCACTTTCCGTAATTCCATTTCCGGGAATAAATGTTTCTAACTTTGTATTTAACTTTTTAATCCACGCATAATACTCATGATTTTTTAATCCTAAATTTAAGTTATTCATTGATATCACAGATGGTATAACTTGTACTTCAAAAGCAGTTGCATATTTTGCATCTACTGATTGCAATTTACCAGTAGATTTTGCACCAGGTCTATTTGCCCCTTCTTTTGTAGAAGCTCCTGTTGCGTCAATCCTTGAAACATATTTTTTCCCTTTATACCTAGTTGTAAATATACGCCCCATTCTTTCATTTAACGCATTAACATCCTCATCTGTAAGGTTCGATGGACTCTCGACAATAACACGACAACGCAAAACATCATTAATTAATTCTTTTACTTCTAATTTATCCCATTTATTATTAAGCTTATCCTCAATTGAAGACTTCGTTTTAATAGGACCAACCGACACCTGTATCTTAAAATTTGTCCCCCCAACATTTATGTTATATTTTCCTTTTTCATCTGGATCACCCAACGCACTAAATAACATTTTTTTAAATAACTCGTTATTTTTTTCTGCATCCTCTAAATATTTATCCTCTTCAATAATATTTCGAATAATAAGTTTTTTAAAAAATTCTTTTACCTTATTTCTTTTATCATTAAAAAGAGTAGCTATTTCTAATCGTTCTTTCTCTGAGCTTGATTTTAATAATAAATCTCTCTCTTCATCATTTAATGATTGTAATTTTAATAATTTAAAAATTGCAGACCTTTCTTTCCGTAATAATATTTCCTCAGGAATATGAGTTTTAACATCTTCACTTAAACTACAAAGCGAAATAAAATCTTGAACCTCTTTTATATCTTTAATACTTTCAAATTCTTCAGGTAAATTTATATTTGATTCTGTACTCAATACCGATTGTAATCCAAGGCTTTCTCCTGTAAATTTAAAAATTTTGTTAATAAAGTCTGGTGAAATTTTTTCATCAGGATTTTTTTTGTAATTTTTTAAATAATGTTCTAATGTTGCCATTAAATTTTTTGCGGACATGTTTTTTAAATTTTCTACATGAAAATTAATTACATTATTTTCATTATTTTCCACTGATTGTGATGCATCATAAATTTCTTCTCCAGGAATTATTAAATCCTTATCACCCAATACAGTTTCAACCATTGATTTAAACACTTCTTCGTCTTCTAAAAAGCTTATTTGTTTTTGTAAAATTTCAGCATCTTGTTCTACATCTTGTTCTAATTTTAATTTTTTTAAATGTTGCTTTCTCAAAATATTTAAACCTGTCATTAACTCATCAAAATTTATATCTTCAAAATTTTCCTTAATATATTGTGTAATATTCAGCTCTATCTCTTTTTTAAAATCATCAATAATATCTATATTTTCTAAAGATTCTATATCGTTATATTCTGGCTGTTTATCAATATATAAAACTCTATTTTCAGAGAAATTTAAAAATGAATTATCTGTGCTGTGCTGTTTATAATACATAATAATATATAAAAAAATAATATTTCAGATAAGTATACCAATAAAATTACATATTTAAAAATGTATTTTTATGTTACTATTTTTATAAATAAAAATATTTTACAATACCACAATGATTGATTTTTTAATTGCAAACGCACTAAATATTTTATATTTAGCACTTTCATTTTTCTTAATAGTAACAGCATTGCTTCTTATTCCAATATTATTCAGACTTTCTACAACGCTGAAAAATATAAATAAATTAACAACAGAAATTCAAGACACTCTCGAATTATTTCAAAATTATTTATGGCAACCTGCACGACTAATAATTGCGTTTAAATCTGGAGCAAAAAATTTAGTAAATATTATTAAAAGTTATCTTGGAAAATAATATTTCAATAATATTGAAATAATATTTCTTATTTGTTCTAAAATACTCGGATTATTTACATTATTCTAAAAATAGAACATGTTTTACACATGTTCTATTTTTATATTTCTATTGTTATTATTGTTAGAATTGTTATATTTACTTTCAAACAACTTCTCTGATTGTTTTATAATTTCCTTATCAATAGCAGGATTTGGTTGTACAACTTCAAGTATTTCTTTTTTTTGAATATTTTTATTTTTTGCATATTTCATTATTTCTAGTTGATTGAGTGTTTTATTCTTTGTTTTCTGTTGAAGAGATTTTACACCTAACGCAAAATCTTCAGGAAGATTATTTTGAATTGCATTAATTTCAAATGACTGTTTTGCTAAAACAAAATTTACCGCATTTTGATAAGAAATATGTGTATCGTAACTTGCAATTAAATGAATTAAGTTTTCTCGCTCTTGTGGATTAAAATCTTTAAGATTTTCATATTGTGATATTTTTTTCAAAAAATAAAATATTGATGGTAATGCAGTTTGTGAAATAATTATAAAAGTATACCCAGATTCTTGAAAAATAGTTTGATCTAATTGTTTCAATTCTGCCTCAGGCATAACAAAAAATATTGTTGAATAAATTTTATTAAATATTTCTTTCGATGTTACCATAGAAATTTTTTCTGCAGTTTGTTTTATTTGCTGTGCTATATATGTTTTTGGATTTTTAGATTTTTTTGCATCGAAAATAATATATTGATCTAAAAATTCTATCATGCAATCTGGTTTTAGTTGAAAATCAAAATCTATTGGTAAATTTTGATTATCAAAAACTGATAAATTACATTCAGAAGATTTTGCAATTTGCTTTATTTCAGAAATTACATTTGTTTCATGCTCTACCCAGGCTTTATATTTTTGCTCTTCTTTTTTTTGTCGCTCATCATCTTCCAGTCGAATTAACCTATTTTTTTCAGATTCCAACGCAAGTCGTGAATATTCTAGTTTTTCTAATTTCTCAAAAATTTTTTCTTCATTAGACTTTTGAAGTGTTTGTAATTCAGAAATTTTATATTTTTGAGATTGATTTTCCGTTTTTATTTCAAAATTTTCTAATTCTAAGAATTTAATATATTCATTTTTTTTTCGTATCCCCTCTTTTTTATATATTAAAAAGAGCACAAATAAAATTGTAGTAATTCCAGAACCTAAAAGAAAATAATCAGCAGAATTTTCAAACATGTTTGTGTATAAATAGCTTTATTATTTTTAAAAATCCCAAGACCCTTTCATACTTGAACTTTGTGTATAATTTACCACCGTACTTTCAAAGAAATTTGTTTTTTCCCCGTTGTTATCTTCCATATGTTCTAAATGTTTGTACGGAGACTTTATAATATCTGGATAAATAGGACTTATACCTAACGACAGCATTCTTTGGTTTGCAAGCCATTTTGTGTAAATTTCTGTAGAACCTTTTGTAATTCCTTCAATATCATCTCCTAAAATATGATTTGTCCATTGTATTTCTTGCTCAACTGCAATTTTTGTCATATCAACAATTACTTTTTCGCTATACATTTCTGGAAATTCATTTTTAATTTCTTTTATAATATTTGCAAAAATTGTTACATGAGTAAGCTCATCTCGTCGAATATATGAAATCATTCTCCCAGTAGCAATCATTTTTTGATTATAAACAAGTGTATCGAAAAATGCGAAACCATTATAAAAATATAAACTTTCAAGAAGATAATTAGCAACAATAGCTACAAAAAAGTTTTCATCATTTGGAGTATCCAAAAACTGTTGATACAAGTCACCAATATATGCGTTTCGCTCTAATAATGTTTTATCTTCTCTCCAAAAATAATATATTTCTTCTCTTTCTTGTGCAGATACAACTGTTTCTAAAATAGTTGCATAACTCTGAGAATGAATTGCCTCCTGATATGACTGAATAGATAAAATTAAATTTACTTCTGGAGATGTAATATAATCTGAAAAATGTGGAAGATTTACTGTCTGTAAACTATCTAAAAAGGTTAAAAATGAAATAACTCCTTTATATGCTCGTTGTTCTGCAGGATTTAAGCCTTTAAACATTGTTGCATCATCTGACAATCCTTTTACTTTTTCTGGAAGCCAAAAGTTTCCAACCATTACTTGATACATATTTTTTGCCCATGAATATTTTACTTCATTTAAGTTAAATATCCCTGTTGTTTCTCCTTTTATAATTTTCCTGTTTTGAACAGAATCATCACCACTTTTGTTAAATATTGGACGAGCTTTCATTAATTCACTCATGTTTGTTTTATAAAAATACTACATATAGTTGATATTTTTATCATACCACACTATATATAGTATTACAATGTATTATTTGTATTATTTCTATTATTTACTTTCTAAGATTATCTTCTTTCCAGTGTTCCTCCCCATTCTGTAACAGTAAATCCAGTTCTTTTAAATTTTCTAATTTTTGGTGCTGTTATTTCATAAAACTCTGGTACTGCTTTATAATCCATTAATACTCGTAAAATAGAATCTGGCTGTGGAGAAATAGAAATTGGAGCAATTTTATTCATATATTGTGTTCCCCAAAATGAAATAAATAAATAATCCTCTGTTTCTGCGTTCATTCGTGGTGACCAAAACTCAAGAAAATCTGTAATTTCTTGCGTATTAAATCCAAATTGCGTTAATTTTCCTGCAACAAAAATATCTGCTTCATACTTTGGAATTACCCATCCTTTATCAGGGCTTTCATATATTCCACCTTTTCCTTCCCAAAATAAGTATGGATATTTTTCTCCTGTTTTAATTTCTGTTAAATCTCCATTTGGCTGTGCAATCACGTCCCAACCATTTTTTCCATGTTCTGGAATAGTAATAGAGAATCCTCCTTTAGGCGCAACAGAAACATGAACGTGTGTTTCTGATTCTGGATATAAATATACAACTGGTTTTCCACATTCTGCCTGAGGAATAAATCTATTTCCTTCAAACTTAATTAGTCTTCCTAAATTATCTTTCCAAAAAAATACAGGATGAACCGATAAAAATTCTTCATATGACATTCTATCATCATAATCAAAATATTTATTTTCATACATATTTTTTAAAAATACATGATTTGTATTTTTAAATTCAAAAACCTTTTCTCCATTTTTTCCTACTCCAGATTGCCGTAAATCAGATTCTTTTACATAAATATCAAAAAAATTTTCTTTGATTTTATAGCCTCCATTTTGCAGATCTTTAATATATACACCAAGTTTCACATCATCATATACAACACTTGCATAATTTTTACTTCCACATCCTCCTTTGTCTTGATAACTATACCCCTTTCTATATTCTTCATCATATTTTCCTGAATTCACATTATTATCCCAAGAAATTTCAGCAACTTGACCATCTTCTAAAAATGGAATATCTGCAGAGTATTTATGAGAAACAAAGTCACCTGTTCTAAGAATAAGTGCATTTGTATCATCTGTAAAAATTTCATGTTCTCCCCAATATAATCCTGTTTTTAACAAATATGGTTTAATTTCAAATACATCATTATTAGAAAATGGAATATTTTTTTTCTTATCAAAATTTACTCCTGAAATTTCTAAATTTTCTGGAATTTTATATATAGGAGGAAGCTGTGCACCAAAAGAAATATTATAAGTATCGAGTAGCTCTGCAAACGATTCTGAATAGTTATTCATTATTAATAATGGTGAATCCTCCTGTTTACCTACTATTTCAATACTTCCATGGTTATCATAAAAAGAAATCAATTCTCCTGTTGAATGTGGAATAGACATACTTGCTTGATAGAAATCTTTTCCATCAATAACACTCACAAACTTAACAGTACTAAATGGATCTTCATCGCCAATCTCATCAGGATCTTTATACTCTCCATCCCATAAAACTCTTAATAAAATAGTTTCTAGCTCTCTTTCACGATCAGTTTGAATTTGTGGAAAAGGATTCAAATAATCTTTTCTTCCATAAATAGTAAATAAAAAATCTGCCATTTCTCCACGAGTAATTAAATGCTCTGGTGAATATACCGAAATATTATTCTTTGCAAAAGCATCTTTATATTTTTTCCACCATGCATCTTTTGTTTTTAAATTTATATCTTCTGATAAATGAAGCAATGCAACAATTTTAGAAGCCTCTGCAAAATTTATTTTATCATTTGGACGAAATGTTCCATCATTATACCCTTTTATAATTTTTTTTTGCTGTGCAAAATCTACAAGCTTCGCAAACCATTCATCTCCATGTACATCAGAAAAATCTGTATTTCCATCTGCATCAATTGCCCATCGTGCATACTTTGAAACCACTAACATTTTTACAAACTCCGCTCTCGTAATTGTATTATCAGGTTTATAATACTTTTCAGTATTCACAACATACCCCTTCGCAATATTCTGATTACAAACCCATTCTATAGCCTCGAAATATGGGCTATCGCTATCTATATCAAAAAAGTTATTTGAATCTGCTGCAAATACAGATGATATTAATACACTCGTAAGAAGCAAAGTTGTTAAAAATGTATTTTTTATATTTCTCATATTTTTTAAATTATAATTTATTATATTTATATTTAAGGAAAAAAAATAACATGAATACTCATGCTATTTTTTTATGTTTTTTAATTTATTAGAAATTATAAAACATCTGATAAATCAAGTGTTACAGCAGGAGACATTGTAGAAGTAACAGTAATTTTTTGAATATATGTTCCTTTTACTCCAGCTGGTCGAGCTTCTTTCATTGCATTTATTAATGCAGTTAAATTTTCTTCTAAATCTTTAGCAGAAAAAGATTTTTTCCCAAAGATAGAATGAACAATTCCTGTTTTATCAGTCTTAAATTCAATTTTCCCTTTTTTCAATTCTTCAACAGATTGTCCAATATTTGGAGTTACTGTTCCTGCTTTTGGAGAAGGCATCAATCCTTTTGGCCCAAGAACTCGAGCTACTTTTGCAAGATTTCTCATATATGCAGGAGTCGCAAGAGCTATATCAAAGTTGATATTTCCTTTCGTAACTTCTGCAATTAAATCATCTGATCCAACAACATCTGCTCCAGCTTTTTTTGCTTCAGTAGCTTTATCCTCTTCATCTGTAAATACAGCAACTGAAACAGATTTACCCGTTCCATTTGGAAGAATGATTGTCGAACGAACAATTTGATCTGCATGTTTAGGATCACACCCTGTTTTTACATGAATTTCCATTGTTTCATCAAATTTTGAAGTATCCAATCCTTTGATTAAAGCAATTGCATCTTTCAATGAATGAGTAACTTCTACTGATCCACATTTTTCCAAAGCTGCTAAATATTTTTTTCCTTGTGCCATAATAATTTTAGTTAAATAGTTGGTACAAACGCTACCCTCCAAGATTGTAAAATAGCTCCCATTGTATAATTTTTTTTGAAGATTACCCTTCTACTGTAACTCCCATAGATCGAGCTGTTCCAGCAATAATTTTCACTCCAGCTTCAATATCATTTGCTGATAAATCTGCCATTTTTGTTTTTACAATTTCTTCAAGTTGTGCTTGAGTAATTGTTCCAACTTTATCTGTATGAGATCGAGCTGATCCAGATTTAAGATTAAGTGCTTGTTTAATTAAAAACGATGCAGGAGGTGATTTCAAGATGAACGAAAACGAACGATCTGTATAAATCGAAATTTCACAAGGAATAATCATTCCCATGTCTTTTTTTGTTTGCTCATTAAATTGAGAACAAAAATCTTGCATATTAACCCCAGTCGGCCCTAAAACCGTACCAATCGGAGGTGCTGGATTTGCTTTTCCTGCTGGTATTTGTAGTTTAACCAGTTGTTTTAGCTCTTTAGCCATATTGTATAAAATAAATAATAATAACCCGATCGCAAAATAAATATAGAATATAAATATTTTGAGAAGCCGATCATTTTGAGTCTTAGATAATTTACAGGATTATTACTTGTCATTCAATAGATTTTACTTTTGTTCTTTTACCTCAACCATCCCACTTTCTTTATATAAATATTTTTCATCGGGAGACAAAATTACAACCTTAATTTTATCTCCTTCTCTAAACTCATCTGCATAGTCGACAAAGTTACATTCATTTGTATTATTTACGAATAATGTAGAAATATTATTCGTAAATATTTCTTTTGCATTTTCCAATTCAGGGCATCCATCTTCATCATCAATACCATCATAATCTTCTGGAACCAAAGGACATAATCCAGATATATTAATATCTGAAATCTCCTCTTTATCTTTATCTTTATCTTTATCTTTATCTTTATCTTTATCTTTATCTTTATACTCATCTTCCAACTGATCAATAATCCCATTTTCATTATTATCTGTAAATTCATCAGAAAGAGTCTCATGATTGTAGACTATTTCATTTAAAATTCTAGCAATTGTCTGAATATCAATTTTTTCTTCTGAAGTTGTAACATTTTCTTTCGTTATTCGATTTATAACACTCGTAATTGTTTTATTTTCAATAAATTCTTTAATTTCAGAATATTCATACGTTTCTAAAAGTGTTTTTAAAATTTCATAGTTTTTAGTATCTATAAATTCTAAAAGGCTTATTGTTTCAGTTTCGTTAAACAACGATTGCAATGATTGCAATGTTTTTACAAGAGATACTGTAGAATAATCATAATAATTCACAATACCATCGTTATCAAAATCTAAATCTCCATACCCTAAATTTTCTTCAAATTTATCTGGAATATTATTATTATTTGTATCTGTTGTATCTGTTGTACCTGTTGTACCTGTTAAAACAGAAGGGATAGCATCTTTAGTATTTTCTGGAACTGGAGAAAGAAGCTCATCTCTCGGATTTTTTAAATTATTAAAATTATTTGGAATACTATTTTTATCAAAAATATCTGAACCATAATATTCTTCCCAGTAATCAAAAATTCCATCGTTATCACTATCTACTTCTCTACAATCACGCAATACAAATATTAAATCTGACATAATCGCGAATTCCCCTCTTGTTATGTATTGATTTGGAAATGAAAATCCAAGAGTTGGGGTAATTAAACCAAGATTAATACCTGTTATCATTTCTTTATAAAACCATAGAGATGGATCTAAATCCCCAATACTCTCTGTAATTTTTGTATCGAGAGTTTGTTGCAATGGAATATCGGCCTGTCGTAACAAAATTGCAACTGCTTCTGCACGCGTAATATTTTGATTTGGTTTAAATTCTCCATTTTTATACCCATTAATCATTGAAATTTCTTTTGCTTTTGAGATACAAAAATCATACCACGATTTTGGCTGAATATCTGTAAATGCAAAAGGTTTATAATATTTATTTTTTTCCGCTTCCGAAGGGTTTATACAATCTAAACATTTTGTAACAGCTAGCGCTTCATGTACAAATTCGGCACGAGTTATTTTTTGATTTGGTTTAAATTTATTATTTTCATATCCAGAAATCATATTTTTTTCATAGAGATTTTTTACAGCAGTATACACTTTGGCATTATTTTCTTTTGAAATATCTGTAAATGGAAATTCTTTTACTTCTTCAGATGATGTATTGTTTGAGTTTGGAATAAGATTATCAACAGATGAAAGAAATCTTGTAGTATCTATAAAACTATAATTTTTACTTATAGTATTCTCATGCTGTAAAACAGTATTACTTGCAACAGTATCAAAATCTATATTAACCTGATTCTTTTGAAGGTCTAATAATGCTTCAAAAATTACCGATCCCGAATGTAAAATTTCGACGACAACCTTTGTTTCTTCTTTATTTGTTTCTGTATTTGTAAATATAATATTTTTTTGACGAATAGATAATGTATTTTTATAACTTTCAAAAAATCTTATATTTCCATCTCTATATATCATAACCATTGGTTTCTGTGTAATTTTATCAAAAATAACTCCTCCTCCAGCATTATCAGGTGCATCGAGTGGCATTTGTCCAAAAACAAAATTATCGATCAGATTATTATCTGTTACGAAAACAGCATTATTATATTGAGAAATATCAATTTTGTTATTATTTCTATCTGTAAGACTTGAAAAACTTTGTATATCTTTTAAAAATTTTGTGCTATATGTACTATCTGATTTCAATATAAGTGTCGCAACTACTTTCCCAGTTACCGTATTTACCAATACTTGTCGTAATGGTAAATATTTATCACCAACTAATAATTTAATTTCATAATTCTCAGAATTTTCAGAGTTTTTATCTACAGATAACTGCCCTCTTTTATCTACAGTTCCAATAATAGTACCTGATTCGTTTTTTAAAATAGCTAAATTTTCTGATACAGTATCTAGTCCCGTAAATTTATAATTCCCAAGATCATCTGTTCGTTGAGGACCATCCATTTTTTTCAAGACTCCAAATCTTTCTCGTAAAAGCACAACTGGAACATTTCCATATCTAGGTTTTACATGTCCCAATACCTCTCCATCTGTTGCACTATCCACAAGAACTGCCGGTGGAACAAAATTTACATATGCTGTATTTTTTGTCTGATTTCCAAATTCATCAACAACTCTAAAAGGAACTATTTCTTTTTCAAAGAGTTCTTCATGAATTTGCGTTAAAAATTCATCTCCTAATGTTTCATATACTCCATCATTATCTGTATCCCAAGATACATCCGAATTCCCAGTTTCAAGATCTAATATTCCATCAAGAGAAATCGTACTTTTTTTATACATTAATTTTTCCTCTCTAATATCTTCCAATAGAATTGGCGATTGTATATCATTTGCCTGCGTATTAAAGAGTAAGTCATGACTTGCATAATTACTTAATTTTCCATCAGCGGTAATCCAACGTGCCTGCAATGATTTCACTTCATTAAAGGGAATAAAGGTTTCAAGCTCTTCATAATTCATTTTATCTATTCGTACTATAGAATTTGGTTCTATAAAAAATTTCTCACCAGCAATAATAATAAAATTTTCTCCAACTTCTTTATCCCAATCAATATCAGCCTCTGTCAAACCTTCATATTTTACAAATGCTGCATCAAATGGTTCTTTCAATAATTGAAATATATATTTTCGAACATTTCCATTTTGTCGTTGTTCATATGTAATTGCATCATCTATTGTATACAGTATTCCGGATATTAACTCTTTTGGCTCAGGCAAAATAGAAATAGATAATTTTTTCCCATCTCCAAATACTGTTAAATTTTTAGGTGATAAAAATTCTGGTAAGATTTCATCAAAATCTAAGACTTCTATAGAATTCGGATTTCCTGTTTTTGGAACATATACATCTTTTTTGTTATATTTTAATTTTTTATATTTTTGTACATTTTCTGCATATTTTATATAAATTTCATACGGTGTTGCATACACGATATCATCTATACCATCAGAATTCATATCTGCTGTAAAAAATGAATTTATAAGACGAGATTCCGCAGTATATGCAGTCATTCGAATCGTAGTCAAACCATCTTTAGACTGAATAAATACCCCTTCATCATCATTTCGTTGTGGCATTTGTGCATCAATATCTAATTCTAAATTAAGAGATGCAATATCTCTTGCCTTATCAGCTTCAGATTTTGCATATATTTTTTGCTCTGGAAAATCTATCGTTTTGTTTTTCTCCATAAGTGCAAAAAAGTCATTATTATTCTTTACAATAATTTTTTCTTGATATGCATAATATTCCTGAATATCAGAAATTTCTGATCGAATATTTTTATACTGTTCTAATACATCATGTTTTTCTGAAGTTTCTGATAGAAATAATGGTAATTTCATTTTTTTCCGTAATTCAGTTACTGAAATATAATTTGCAGGTGTATTAACCTTTTCAAATGTAGATTTAAGTTTTTGCATATCTTTTGAAATAACTGCATTAAAATATGCTTTTGAGGATTGTGTATTATTCGCGGCTTCATCTATATTTTTCTGATCTCTCTCTTTTTGATCATCTATATGATCTTGAATATTATCTAACCCATTTTTTACATCATCATCTAAATTATTAATATTATTCCTGTTTTTATCAGTCACTTCTCTATCTATATCTGATTGTGCGTCATCAACCTCTCTTTCAATTATTTTAATATATTTATTATCTGATGTATCCAAAGGATCTCCATATTTATCTACATGTTCACTTAAATTACGATTCCCTTCTTTGATAAAATCTGTAGTTCCTTTATTTATTTCATCTGTAAATTCATGTACTTTTTTAGAAATTGCTCCAGTATCTTTTTCTAAATTTACTTCAGCTATCACTTCAATTTCAGCAATATCAGAAATTACAATATCTGGAAAATCTTTCGAAATAAAATCCATACTTAACGGATTAATAGGTCTATTTGTCAACACTTCCACAACAGACATAGCCGTTGTTTCGTCATGCAAAAATATCCCTTGACGCACAATAATACAATATAAATATAATGCTTTTTCTACCACTTTCATCACCGATAGTAATTCAGACGGAATATTCGGAAGTTTCGGTGGAGGCGGAATATCTGGTAATCGAGGCATATCGATAGCTGGAAATTCAGGCAGTGTTGGAAGCTCAAAAGTTGGTAAATTCGGTATTTTCGGGAACTTAACATTCACATTTAATGTCGGAACATTTGGAAGCAATACATTGGGAATATTTGGAATCTTTACCTGCACAGGTCTAAATATAATTTTAGGAATTGTTACAGTAATCGCCGCATTAATTTGTGAGACATCTAAGACAATATCGGGAAATCTTGGAAAACGAACGATAGGAGGCTCTGGAAAAAAACTTCCCAGAACACTAATCATTTTACTACTCGAATCATATTTTGTTGCACGACATTGTGTACACGAAGATTGATATCCATTTAAAATATCTGGAAGCTTTTTATACATTTTAATTAATTCAGCAATCGTATCAAAAAATTCTAACCATTTTTCATATCTAATTTTATTTTTCATAAACCATCCACCCGTTAAATCTGTAATTGCATCTATATAACATACAATTGAATAAATATAACGACTTATTTGAGAATCAAAATCTTGAATTAAATTTCCAGCTTCATCTTTATAGAAATATAAAGAATTATTTAAATTGGTTATATCTTTTAAAAATCGTTCTGCTTTTTTCACAATTTTTCGATGTTCATTCCACCTATTCTGTGGCCAATTTTTTCCAGATTCTTTAAAATTTTCTAATTCTTCTGTAAAACTTGTAATTACATTTTCCAAATTATCAATTTTTGAAAGAAGTTCTTTACGAGAAAGCGATGGATATTTTAAACGCACTTCCTCTCTTCTTACATTTATCAATGGTACACTTTCCACCATTCTATAAAAATCACTAATTGATTTCGCTGTATAATTTAATACTTCTTTATTTTTTCCCTTTGGGGTTACATAATCATAAACAGAATTTATATTCGATTTAGATGCATCTAAATTTCCTTTTTCCCTATCTTTTTCATGCGTTCCTTCTTCATTTTTTTGATCAGTCCATTGATTTTCAAATGTAACATTTGAAATATTTTTAGAAAATGCCTCACTTGAATTTTTATATTTGTCATTATCTACCATTCCTGCAGTAAGAGAAAAACTACTACGATTACCATCAGTATCAAAAAAAGTATTTGAAACATCTGGATACAAAATAGTTAAAGAAGGAACTGTAAACATAGCCCCAATTTCTTCAAATTGTCTATTTAACCATCTCCCAAAATACCCCTCAGAATTAAGCCTTACATTTTGTGAAGTAGGAATACTCGTATTAATATTTGCCAAACTATATGTCGCAGTATCCGAAGATGCACCACCGACATCCCCTTCAACTTGAAATACAGTACTGCCCGAACCAAGCGATATATGAGTAGCTTGATTTATTTTAGCTGATAATTTTTTACAAATACCACCTAAATCACCTTCAATAGCCTGAATAAAACATTTCCCTCCTGGGTCAGTAGTAGAGTTTCCAGAGCCCGTACAAATTACAAATCCAAGTCCACCAGTTAAAGTGGGAGACAAATAAAATCTAAATTTTGATAAAGTAAATCCTAAGTCATATGGAATTGAACACAACCCTTTAGGACACACCTGCTTACATTTTCTCAAGAAACAAAATCCCGAATTCCAAAAATTAATAATTGTCATTACAAATGGTTGATCCATTGTATATGACCCAACACCATCAGTAGCAAGTTTTTTTACAGCACTTCCTGAAATAGAAACTCCAGAATCCTCTAACAAACTTCCAATAGCACCTTCTGCCGCTGTAAATGCTTGATTCATTTGAGGTGCCATATTTACCTTTCCTGTAGTCAAAAATGCAAAATTCATTGGCATATTTAAACACCCTCCAGCATTACAAGATGCTAAAAAATCAATAGTATCATCCATAATACCTTCTAATTTTTCCAAATCTTCATCAAAATTATCATCCCAACTATTTGGTACTCCATCTTCATCAGAATCATTCTCTAAATTTTTAACAACCGTTGTCACTCCAGATCTTTCAAGTATACCAAAAGATTTTTCAGCCATTAAAGAATTATTCAACAACTTCTCTATATCCTTCTTTGTAATAGGAATTATATCTCCATTTTCATCAACTTTGTCCCATTCCAGAAACTGCCGAATAAGTGAATCAATATTTTCTTTATTTATTTCATCTGTATTATTTTTTTCCAATAATTCTGCAAAAACTTCTGATAAATAATCCTTAAATTTATTTTTTAACTTCTTAATTCCTTTTTTATACAAATAACGAGCCATTGGAACTCCCTCTTCACTCAACTTTCGTTGTTCTTCGTTAATTATTTTTATTCTCGATAATATATTCTTTAAAATTTCATCATCAATTTCAATTGTATCGAGTAACTCAGATAAAATTTTTATATCTATTCCATTACTTATTACATTTTCCAAAGGAGTAGGTTCTATTACCTCGGGAAGCACTTTTTTATATGGAACACTCGAATCTGTATTATCACTCACATAGTTCAATTTCCAGTTATTCTCCGAACTCATTACAATAAAATCGATAATATCATCTACCTTCTTATTTATATTTACAAGATTTAATGTAAGTAATGGAGCTTCTTTAATTTCAGAAATATATGTAAGATACACTTCCTGATTAGGAGATAATGTTATATTTTCAAAAATTACTCCACGCGAAATAGTAGGAAATACAACACCTGCATATCTCTCTCCGCACTCATTATCTTTTCCATCTTTATATTTACAGATGACAGAAGTCCTATTTATATCCATCAATTCTCCGTATAAATCTGCAATAGTAAATGTTATAGGTTTTTTATCTAAAGATTTTAGAGTAATTTGTGTAATATATTTACGACCTATCACACTTTTCTCTTTATCATAATCCTCATTTTGGGGAATCATTGTTTTTGAGACATCTAACGATTGATTTAAAATATCCGCTGCAATAAATGGCTTTTCTGATATTCCAGTCCCTAAACCATTGTCATAATCATTACTAATAATATCTGAAATATCTCTCTTATTATATTTTTTAAATATATTTGCCCAATTGTTAGATTTACTTAATTTTATTAAATTCTTGATTTTTGTTGATTTTGGATTTGTTGTTTTATTTGTTGTTTTACCACTCACTGCTGATTGTGTTTTTTTCTTACTTTTTTCTTCATCTAATATTCCTGATAAATATGAAATTCTTTTTATACTCCCCGCTAAATCTGGAACTGTTTCAATATTTTTAAAATTTATTAATACTGATTTTTTTAATTCATTAGGTTCAGGAATAGAAAATCCATAATTATCAATTAATACAGGCTCTGACATAAAGTAATGCTCATCTCCGTACCAAATTTTCAAATCACCAAATTCCGTAATTGCTACAATATCACTAAAACCATCATTATTAATATCCTCAATTTTTGCAGTAGAAAATACACCACTTGGAAAATATTCAGGCATATCAACAAGTGATAAATTTCCATCAATATTTTTTATATGATGAAACTTTCCAAACCTATCCAAATACACTAAATCATCATAAACATCTTCATTATTTTCTTTAATTTTTAACACAGAAATCTCTCTATATTTAGGGTCAATTCTCACTCCTTTCCCCCATTGTTTTATATTCCCACTATTATTTCCCGTATTTAATAATATATTTATATACCCATCCGATCTCACCTCAGCCATATCAGTACTCCCATCTCCATCAAAATCAAGTGGGATTATTTTTTGAATTACCCCTTCTTCTTCTTCCCATATTTTTTTTCCAACAGTTTGATTAAAACCTGTCCCATTTTCGATTGGTGGTGGAATCGAAATTGAAGGATCTCCTAAGTTAATCATAAATAAATCGGCAGAAGACTTCGTAGCCTCACCAACCGTAGCCCCAGATGCATATTCTAAAACATATTTTTCTGTTTTTTGAAAACCTGTTCCCATTTTTGACTGAGAAAAAGACGTTTGATACATTGGAAATAAATCAACAATAACTGGGTCTGTTCCTGTTATAAAATAATTATCTCCTACTTTTTTTTCTACCCAAATACTTTCTAAAATAGAAGTAAAAGACGCTCCTCTTATAGTAACTCGACCATATATTTTTTCACTTTTAGCCTTTTTAAGAAGCAAAGAAAAACCCGATAAAAATTTATCTTCCTCTATTTCAAAGCGAAAACTATTATCCAATATTTCAATATTTCCTAATAAATCAATACGAACAATATCAAGATTTTCAAGCTGAACAACAATCCCTGTATTAGTTTTTTGTACTATAAAATCTTTTGATGTATTTAATTTTTCAAAAAATATTCCTTTTTTTTCTAATACAGGTGCTGTAGCGTATACATCTGAAGTAGTAAAATTTGGCATTTTTAGGCGAAACTGCCCCTTATATCGTAATTCTTTTTTATCAAAAATTCCGATTTCTGGAGGTGATAAATTCAAAAGATTAGCTCTATACCCCGATGAATATGTTTTTATACCACCATTTGAAAAAATTCTAGCGACTGGTTTTTTTACTTTTGGTGCTGTAATTTGTGTCGTAATAATATTTAAATTATCAGAAGAATGCAGCATTTTTGTTGCAAAGTGATTATTAAGTCCTATTTCATATTTTTTTAACCCTGTAATACTTGCATACAAAGCATTCAGATTTAATGATTCATATGTTTCAATCGATGTTTTTTCTCCAATAAAAGGAACAAATGTATCTAACACTTTTGTCTCACCATTCCCAATACCTAATACAAAAGAAATATCCCCAGTAATTCCGTGTGTTTCAATTTTTACCCGCGTATTATTTTCAACGAGACTTATTTTAAATTTTTCAAAATCTTCTATGCTATCGCCTTTTTCAATATAAAGGTCTAAATCTTCTGGCTTTTCTACAATACTTCCCATTGCATTCAAATATCGAGGAGTGTAGTAATACACAGAATTTACATCCATAGTAGGAAGAAGTTCTGGTAATTGAATCGTAGCGATAGTATTTTTTAGTGTATCTGATCCAGTTAAATCAATAGAGACTGGTTGTGTTCCACGCATAGATGCAGTTACTACAACTGTATCATCTGTTCGAACGGCCACATGAAATAATTCATTTAGATTTATAGTCTTTTTTTCCAAAACACCTTCTTCATGCGGAGAAACAGACAACGATATATCTCCCTCAAAACTTTTAAAATCTATAGGTGACACAACTTTTAGCCCATACATTTTTACTCCATTTTCTATTTTTTCTTCATCAGGAATTTTAATTAATTGCAGTACATCTAATCCATTTGGAATAACTGAAAATTCTTGTTGTTTTTCTAAAATATCATCAAAAAGAGTTACATGTATTGTAATATTTTCAACAGTATCATTTGGAATAATTTCAA
Source organism: uncultured Candidatus Altimarinota bacterium (assembly GCA_947311245.1). Classification (GTDB taxonomy): domain Bacteria; phylum Patescibacteriota; class Gracilibacteria; order CAIRYL01; family CAIRYL01; genus SZUA-1403. The sequence continues at coordinate 20,759 of CAMZKJ010000010.1, read as the reverse complement.
TAGTCTCTTGCCCCGTCCTATTTATTAACTGATATCCGTCTTTATTTTTATCATAATCATTTATAATATCTCGCATTTCTGCATTTTCAAGATCTACAGTAAAGCGAATATCATGGCCATAGGCCAATTTATCTTCTTTTGTTTTAAAACGAATAATAATTTTATTTTCTACATTTGGCAACAGGGGGTCAATACTTGCAGAAATTTCAATTGTTTCAACCGGATTTTTAGTATCGACATCAGTCCTTTCTTTGAGTTTATTAAATTCTTCTATACTAAGATTACATTTTTTCTTCGAACCTAAATCTGGTAAATCTTTCATTGTATCAAGCCAACACTCAATAGCATCTAGCCATTTATAAAAAGGTACTCCGTCCATGGGACCACATGTTTCATCTTGCTCTGTACCATTTTCATCAACATTACTATTTGTATTTTTTGAATCTCCTGTTGTTCCTTCATTTCTCCCTTCTTCTCCCTCTTCTGATACAGTTTCTGATGCTCTATTAATAGATACTCTTTCCCCAGAAGTCCCCCTCTCAGAATCAGCAGTTGCAATTCCTAATAATGAAGAAGAAATATCCTCTTCACCAGTCCATTCTGGAGAATTCTCACCCTCTATATTCAAATGTGCATAGGCATACGGCTTCGATAAATTTTTTTCTTGCAAAGGAGGTATAACCTCTTGATTTTTTGAAAGTAAAATCTTTTGAATTGAGTCATGTTTATCCTGAGCAGTCATGGTATTCCAATAAAACAAGAAATCTTGTTCCGCTAATTTTTTATCATATTTATTTTTATCTGTATTTTTAAGGTTTATATAAAATATCTCTTCCGGATAGATATTTGGCTTTGGAATATTTTTTGATAAGTCTTTATTTACAAGAAACTGGTAGTGCTTCAACGATTCTTTATCCGAGCTGTTAAATCGCAGATACATATCATAAAACATTTCTTCATCAATAATATTACTTGGTCTCTGACCTGGAATATAAGGAGACTGTCCATCAATCATAGCCTTTTTTTTCACTTCTTTTTTCCCCATATAATCAATAGGTATAACCTTTACTTCTTCATCTTGCATTTTTGATCTTCCAAATATTTCAAGCAATACATCTGATTTATCATCAGAATTTTTTCTTAAATCTAAAAATGACGCTCCAGATACTTTTACATTTTTATAAAAAACATCATTTACATTTGGAACAACTTCAAATGTTTCAAAATATATTTTCCCTACAGATTGTGGAATTATAAAGTTTTTAGGTAATGCACTAAGATCAGCAAACTCTGGTGTTATTTCTGTTGTAAGTGGATCCCATTGCCAATATACTCCTGAATTATTATTGGTAGTTATTTTTGAAAAATCTATTATTTTATTTAAATCTGAATCAATCGATGTATTTTTTACAGTTAATAAGTCAGGTAAAAAATAAGAATCTAAATTAAGCTTTTCTTTTCCTACTTCACTATATGATTTCTCTTTTGCAATATATGTTTTTACATCCTCTATAATTTTCGCTGAAGAATCATCACAACTAATAAGCTTTTGAGCAATTTCATATTCCCATGTTTTTTTTGAAACCTCATGTATAATCCCACCATGATTAAAATATGCATTTTTATCGTTTATGTTGTTATAAATAAATGCTTTATACGCCGCCTTTGGAATATTTGTATATTTTTTAAAAAACTCTTCATAATATTCCCCCATAGCAGGCTGTAATATATCCTCATCAAATTTATCGAGTTTATTACAAACCTTGTTATCTACAATAAGCTTTTGCATCTGTTCCAAAATCTCTAATTCATATTCTGCTGGAATTTTCCCAAAATCATCCTCAGTAATAAATGAATTACTTGTGACAATATCACCATTATCTTCATTAAACGAAACCACCCGTCTTGCCTTAAAAACAGGACTATTTCGAAAAACACCATGAGTATCTTTTAGCGCTTGTTTTCTATTATATGCTCCATTTCCAATTATCATTTCTTTTGCATTTTGTTCTGCAATTTTACTGAGTTCATACTGTGTTAATAATGGAGACTCAATTACTTTCTTATATTGATATCGAAAAAAGTTTGGAAAAGTTTGCTTTATATATTTTTTAACAGTTAATCCATTTAATAAATCTGCATAAATAATTCTATTTGATGCAAGAGCTCTCGAATATAAACTTTTTACAACATTCAAAAGAGACTGTTCAGAATTTGGTAATGTTGATGGATTATTATGTAATATAAATGTAGATATTGTTTTTAAAAGCGTCTCTGGCTCTATAAATGAAACAAAAGGGAATACGTCTGCCGTATATCCTAACATTGAAATATTTTGACATGCCAATGCAGAAGTTTCTATATTTTCAACATTTTTATACAATTCACTTGAAAAAATATTTGGACGAAATTCTCTTTTATCTATATCTCCTTTTTCATATACCTGTTCTCCACCATCCCATGAAAACACAGGGAGTTTAGACTCTCGCGAAAGACAATTCTCTTTATCTTCTTCATTTGTTAAAACAGAACACCTAGAAAGTAGCTTATTCAAAAATTTACCATTTGTTTTATGTCCATCTTTAAAAATTTTTACATCATTCAATGTGGTAAACTTAACCGATTTTGATTTTATTTCAGGCACAAAATCAGGAATATATAAACTAGACATATCATTAGAATATTTTTTCTCTTGTTTTTCTTTTTGCCAATCAAAAAAAGTCTTTGTATCCGAATACAAATCATCATACTGATACACACCTCTATACAAACTACAGTCTTTAGGGCTCTCAATATCAATAACTCTTCTCCCATTTATATAATTATAGCCAAAGTGAAAACCATTATACTTCCAATAATCATGCAAATTCGATATATCTACTGCTTCATCTACAAGATGCTTCCAAAGTCTCTTTATTAAATCTAAATCTTTATCTTTAAATTCATCAAATGCATTTACACCTTTTAATTCTGTTTCTAAGGCTATTGTTAATGATTTAATTTTTTCATTTTGATCATGCAGCTCTGCCATATGAACCCATCGAAAAAGATTTCGCAATATATCTAAGTGCTTCGTAAACTCATTATCTTCTAATAAATAATTCATTAATTTATACGTCCCTTCTCTCTCAATAATGTCAGCTACATACACGGAAGTATATGTTGTGTTCCCATAATGCGAGGCAATTTCAGTATTTGAATCTATCGTTTTAAAATATTCACTTGCCTCTTTTTCGTATACTTTATTTATTTTTTGAATTTCATTTGCTACATATTCATCTATAACTGAAATCATTTCAGGAATGGAATCAGTCGAAGTTTGATCCCACCTTCCTGTATTTTTAATAAATTTTTGAGTCTCTGTTTCATAGGTTTTTACAACTTCTGCATAGCCTGGTAAAATTTTTTCAATTGAATCTTTAGTATATCTATCTGGAGTTTTATCAACCCCTTTCCCTGCAATAACAGATTTTATATCATCTATATTTTCTAAAAAAATATTTTGATTTCCATCAGCATCTTTCGGATACATTTCTTTTACTTCAGTAGGAATCTCATCGGCGAAACTATCTTCAGAAAGCATACCACTATATAAAGCCTTTAATAACTCTGTATTATAGCGAAAAGATTTTCGATCAGTATTTAAATCTTGTGCATTTTCATATTGCGATAATAATATTTTTTGCATAGATTTTTTTTCAGCCTTACTATCCCAAAAGAGAATTTCATCTCTCACAATATCTGAAAATTCTTCATTTCCCGAATAAAGCTTTTCATGCATGGCATGATTTTTGTCAAAAAATTTTCCAAGCTCATCAAAAGTACCAGGAATAACTCCATGCCAAATTTCTGCACTTGTCGCATTCACTTCAGGATTTTCTATCCATTTTTGATCTTCTATATCCCAAATAAAAGAAGGATTTTCAAAATCTGTATATGGAAAAACAGATGGCATATTACCGATTTCAGATTTCAAAGTAGGCAATACAACATCTCCAATAATAATTAAGCCTTTTAAAAAGAAAGTATCATCACCAACTTCCTGTCCTTCAAAATAAAAATTTTCTAAAATTCTATATATTTCTTCTGAATTTTTACTTTTTTCTACCGATATAATAGCAACCTTTGTATCTGCATATGAATTCTGAACATCAAGAGCGTATCGCGTTATTTTTGAACGCAAATCTTCATTATTATATACATCTTCATCTACAAAAAGAGTTATTAAACCATGTTCATTTTCTGTATATTTCGACAATACATGTAAATTCCCCCATGGTAAAAATATTGGAATAACTAACGATGCAATAATTACAGAGGAAATAATTGGCCTATAAATATAAAAATTACATATATAAAACCATACTATATATAGTTTTTTTACTATATATAAAAATATATCTGTAGCTACTTTTAAAAAAAACATGTGTATGTATTATGTATAATATTTATTATAAATAAATCAGATTATCATACATTATTTCTTCATGTTTAGCTACCAAATAGGGAAATAAAGAGATTACAAAAATAAATTTTATTTTATAAACTATATATCATTTTAAAAAACTACTTCAACTACTTCCCTATTTTTTTATACAATACTCCTCTCGTTCCTAAATCTACAATTTTTTCAAAATATCTATGAAAAAATTTATAATTTATTACAATGTTATATTCTACAGATGCTGAATTATCAACAAAAATATAGTCAATATTTTCTTTTTCTATAATTCCTAATACTTCTTGATAATTTAGTTTTTTATATTTTCCAGCATATTCCCCTCCTGAATAAATAATTTTTGCGATTTCAACTTTCCCCCCCCAATCCATTCCATATGACCCTATCCATCCTCTATATCCCATAAAAATAGGATTTGATAAAAGCGGTGAAATAAAATGATGAAAATAATCAGAGGTTAAAATTAATGCATCTGGTTCTATTTTAGACTCTATATATTTTGCATCTTGAATTGTTTGTGCAGAAAAAATTTGATAATGGTCATCATCAACTCCAGACCAAAACATAATAACTCCACTAATAATAGATAATAAAAAAAGTATAACAGAATAAATCTTTCCCAATATCCCAAACCGTTTCCATATATACACAAATATAATACTTGCAGACATACTAAAAAATAACCCAGACCATAATAAAACCTTCGTATTATCCCACGGATTACTTTGTAATTGCCAAACCGAAAACAGCAGTAAAAGAACCGCTGAAGTAAGTAACATAGTATATAAAATATTATTACTACTCTTCTTTTTATTATATATATTATTTTTTATAACTATATTATAAATTGGTGTAATCAGTAATACTAATCCTAATACAAAAACCACTCCCCAGTTCAGCAATAAATATTCAAAAATATTATTATCTTCGCCAAATGGAAACAATGAAAAAACACTTACTGTTCCTTTTTTTTGAAATAATAAATATAAGAATGGAAGACTTGTTACAATTGCTCCTATAGCAATTGCTAAATAATTTTTTAAATTTTCTATAAAAGAAATGACATTAGCATTTGTAAAGAAATTTTGAAGACTAGAAAATATAAACAATAAAAAGAAAAAGAAGAAGAAATAAAAAAATGTATGTGTGTGAATAAACGACAAACACCCTATTCCTAGCCCAATAACAAAATAAATAAAATATTTTCTAAAGTTCTTATTTATATTATTTTTTTCTCCATTTATTTCTCTATTATTTTCAGAGTTTTGCATTTTTACAAAAAATCCGAGCATAAATGTTCCAATCGCCATTCCCCAAAGAAACGAACGCTGAGGAATAAATGTTGTAAGAAAAAACGATTTCCAATTAAAAACATAACCCATTTCAAAAATTGTTTTCCCGAGAAATGTAAGATCATATTCATAATCTTTTAAATTTTTCCAACTTTCAGAAAATAAATTATATTCTTGTAAGGTAAAATATGCTTGAGCGCCAGCCAAAAAGAAAAAAATAATTGGCGTTAAAAATGCAGTACATATATTTTTTGTAAGCTGATATGTTAAAAAATAAATTCCAGATAAAAATAACACAGTTCCTAAATATACAGGAAATAACATAGAAAAAACTATACTATCTGTTATGCGTAAAACCATTCCAGAAAACCAATTTACAAAAAATGGATATGCCAAAATCTCACCAGAATAAATTGGATTATTCTGTATCACTTGCAAAAAATCTAATTTTTCAAATGCCTGCACTTGTGCCATATGCATCATCCAATCAGAATTTAATGTCCATGAAAATGTTTTAATATTTCCAAAATTATCAAAATAAAATGCCTGAGAAATAAAGTAAAATAAAAAACTTCCAAAAAACAGAAGCAATAAAAATAATCCTATATATTTACTCGCACTCTTTATAGTCTTCATTTGAATTTTGATTTAATTTTCAAGCATTTCTAATGGCTTTATAGTTTCTATATCCAAAGGCGTGTTATGCACATTATTAGTAGTCGTATTATTTTCTATAGTATTCGATTCTGTAGGGAATTTTTTTTCTATTTCTTGTCGTTTTTTTTCTACTATTTTTTTTACATCTGCAGGTGCTGTCATTTCAATTCGTTTTAATAATTCCAAATTATCTTCTGTTTCTGAAATTTTATCTAAAATATTTAATGCTGTTGTCTCTCTTGAATTTGCAAATTTAAATGCATCGATTTGTTGAGAGAAACTATGCACTGCAGAATTTATTCTTTTTTCTTTTTGAATAGCTCTTCGTTTTTCAGCAATTTGACGAGCTGTTAATTTTACAGGAACATCTATAATTTTATCTTCATTAGTACTTATTCTACTTTTATTCTGAGAGTTAGAGTTTTCTTGCTCTATTGTAAAATCTTCAGAAGTATTGTTTGTTGTATTTCGATTCTGTGATTTTTGTAGTGATCTATAATTTGAATATGTTCTTCTTACATTCGAAACTGGAACAGCTGTTGGTTCTGGCGTAACAGAAACTTCTGGTATTTCTTCTTTCTTATGTGATGCATCTAATACAAGCATCAATGAATTAATATCAGTAATAAACAGTGATAATTCTTCATCTGTAGGATTTGATTGTAAAAATTCCTCTACCTGAGATGATAATGCAGACATAATATATTTTTCTTGCATTTTATCAGATATTGTATCTAAATACTCTGCAGTATAAGAAATATCTTTTGCTATATTGCTCACTACCCATTCAGAATCATAAAAAGAACCAGGAATAACTTCATTTAATGGTGTAAATTCATCAAAAATAGAAAACTGTAACATTTCTGATTTTTTCAAATCAATATTATCATCGACATTTATACCGTTAACGCCAACAATTGCCGAATTTTCAAGTGCATAAATCCATTCTTTCCCTCCCTGATAATGAACCGATAATGTTGACTTATTTGGAATTATTTCGAAACTTGGCGTGTGTAATACAAAAGCATCATTTTCAGACAAAGTAGAGTCTTTAAATGTTTTTAACCATACATTTCCATGCAATAGCATTATTTCAACTTCTCCTGTTGAAAATAATAATGAATGTGGCTTTATTTTTACAATTTTAATTTCTGTATCTTCTGCTAATCGTAAAATACTTCCATCAAAAAATACAATTTCACTGGCTGAATCTTTTCCTGTTTTAATAATATCAAATTCATATAATTCCTGATATTCAACTGGATCAAATGCTGAGTTTGAACGAATTATATCTAAATCACCAGAAATACTTCGTAAAATTGAAGGTTCCAATGCTAATGAATTTGGAACCGTAACAACCGAAAACAATGGAAGAATTAATAAACTTGCTGCAACACCTGTTCCCAAAAAAGCTACCCCCTTCAGTAAACTTCTATTTATATCTGCAAAAAATCGAGAAATAGACGATGTAAATTCAGAAAACAATGAAGAAAAACTCCAATCTCTTTCTATTTTTAATACAAGTTTAGATTCGGGGATTTTTACATTTTCTATATATTTTATAAAAAAGTTTTCATCTTTTTTTGTGATTTTTTCAAATAAATCAGCACGTAAATTTTCTCTAAATTTTCCTGATGGTTTTGAATGATGCCGAAGTTTTGACCAAATTGAATCCAAAAAAAATATTTTTAATATAATAAAATCTAACAGTAGTTATATACTCAGTAATTACAACGCATAATAACAAAAAAATGTTTCACTTTTTTTCACTTATTTTAATTTTTTTTTATTTTTTTTTATTTTTTTATACTGTTTGTAATATATCTAAAATATATGAAAGTGCAAATGTTGTTGCCATATTTTGTACTTCATTTCTTGTATAGATCTTTTCATTATTAAAATGAATAATTTCTGTTTGTAAAATGTCATGTTCTTTTATATAAAAACCAAAAAATACTTTTCCCGTATCCGCTTGTCCACTCGTTGAGATTCCTATATCTGCAACATTTCGTTTTGCAATTCGCTCTGCCATTTGCGCTACAATTTTTTCATCATATACTCCAACTTCATTTATCAATCGAATATCTACCCCCGCGCTATGCACTTTTGAATGCTCGCTATAACAGACAACACCTGCTGTAAATATTTCTGAACTTCCATTTAATGCTGTTAATTCAGATGCAATTCTTCCACCTGTCATGCTTTCGGCCGTTGCTATTGTATATTTTTTTTTTGCACAAATCTCAAATATTTTTTCTACTAATTGTTGATTGCTCATAAAATCATATTATATAAATAATTATTTATTATTACTCTACCATAAAATATCATGTTTAACTTATTCTTTAGCTGATTTAGCTGATTTAGCTGATTTTTTTATTATTTATTGATACACTATAGATAATAAAAATTAGATATTTCATATGATAAAAATAAAACAATCAGGAGCCGCAGGACTTTCAATTCTCAAATATATATATTCAAAATTTCCACATGCAGATTTTGAATACACATGTGATTTTTCTGAAGATAACAATATTTCTGAATTAGATATTAAAAATAATATTGAAAAAGCAAATACTATCACACGATTTGGACGTATTGGAATTATATGTGAAACATATGAAGAAGAAGTACAAATTAAACATTATATACAAAATATACAAGATAGAGAGAATAGAGATATACATAATAAAAATATTTTTATTACAAAAGCACTCCCCCTTTTAAAACCTTTAATAGAAGAAAATTGGGAAAAAAGACCCGAAACAAAAAGTATTATACGAAAATATTTACTTCCATTAAAAAGCAATAATATTGATACACTTATTTTATTCTCTCCATATTTTGATATCCTTACAAAAGAATTCCAAAAAAAAATGGGAAAAAATTGCGTACTCTTGTCTGCATCAGAAATTCAAGCCGAAAATATAATGAAAAATATAGCAGATATATCGTGCAATAATAATAAAAAATTTTTTGTAAATAAAAATTTATATACTCCTGAAAAATTTAGACACATAGCACAAAAATTCTTCTGTGAAGGAATTAGTGAAAAATCTATTACAGCTATTTAAATACATAAAATCATGCAATCTCCTATTATTTCCGACTATCAAAGCTCTTATACTCTTTTTTCAGAAATTTTTGAAAATAAAAAAACTCCTGAAGAAATAAGCAATATTTTACAAGAACTCACTCTTGAAAATTTACAAAAAAATAAAATATATTCAGAACATTTTGTAGAAATTATTGCAGGTGCAGCCGATGCAATGCGTGAACATGCAATACAAGTAGAGTGCGATAAAGAAACATTTGATGTATGCGGAACTGGAGGAAGCGGAAACAGTAAACCATTTAACATTTCAACTACTTCTAGCCTTATTATTGCATCTCAAGATGTTTGTGTTGCAAAACATGGAAATCGTGCAGCGAGTTCAAAAAGTGGTTCTGCCGATGTTCTAGAAGCATTACAATTAAATCTTGCACAAACAGCATCTGAAATGTCCGAATCACTTAAAACCAAAAATATGGCATTTTTATTTGCACAAGTCTTACACCCCGCAATGAAAAATATAATGCCTATTCGAAAAAAAATTGGAGTTCCAACAATTTTTAATATTATGGGACCGCTTACAAATCCCAGTAATCCGACGCGACAAGTAACAGGAGTTTCAAAATATGAGTTTGTTTTACCCATGGCAAAAATCTTACAAAAACTTGGGAGAAAATCTGCTATAGTTTTATTTGGTGAAGATGGACTTGATGATGCAACCATTTGCGGAAAAACATATTTTGCACAATTTACAGAAGAAAAACCTGAAATTGAAGAAGGATATTTTTCACCAGAACAATTTGGATTTTTACCACGAATAGCATCTGAAATAAAAGGAGGAAAAGACACAACTGAAAATACAGAAATACTGTTAAATATTTTAAACGGAACAGATACAGGTGCAAAACGAGATATTGTACTTTTAAATGCAGGAATTGCATTTTATATTTCACGAAAAACAGGAAGTATTGAAGAAGGAATTGCACTTGCTGAAAAAGCGATTATTACTGGAGACGCATTAAAATTGTTACAAACATTACAAAAATAATTATTTTGTTAAAATATAATGTACAAATTTTCCTGTTGCAGTCCAAATTCTATCTATTCTTGATGGTTCTTTAAACACTCTATATACCCATTCTAATCCCAATTTTTGAAAAAACATTGGGGCTCTTTTTTGTTGCCCACTCATAAAATCGAAACTTCCTCCAACACCAATACACACTTTTATATTTGTATTATTTACTAAAAATTCTTTATTGTGCTGTATCCATAATTCTTGCTTTGGCGCGCCCAATGCCACAAACAAAACGGTCGCTTCAGATTTTTTAATTATTTCTAATAATTCTTTATTTTCATTTGAAGAAATATTAAGTGTTACTTTTTTATCATATATTTCAGAAATAGTATTTGAATATTTATTTTGAATAAACTGTGCACTCTTTTCAGCACCTCCCAATAAAAAAATATGCTTATTATTTTTAGTATTATTGTTAGTATTATTTTTTTCTATATATTTCCTAAATAAATCACTTCCACACAGTGTTTTTTTTATTTTACTTGGATAACTTTTTTTATGCACCAAAAACCATACAAGCATACATAAACCAATTGAATATTTCCAAAAAAGTGTTTTATGTTGTAAAAAATCTAAACCACTCGCCCATAAAATTCCATTTCCATCTGCTAAAGAAATATCTGCATTTTGTAAAATAGATTCAAATGCTTTATTTTTTTTACATGCCATAATCATTTCTGGATTTGGAGTTACTATAGTTTTTAGGCTTGTAATTTTGTTTATTCCTTTTTTTTCTGCTCTAAAAATATTTATTTTATTTATAATTTCTACAAGAGTTGTTTTATGAAAATTTATATTTGAACATATAAAATGTGGTAATTTTTCTGAATTGTTATTTTTATTTATTTTTTTTGCACGAATGCAAATATTTTGCTTTTTATCACTTAAAAAACTGTCTACAATTGTAAAACCTGCTTCTTCTAAAAGATTTTGAAGTTCTGTAATCTCAAAACTATAATAATATCTCTTTATTTTCTTTTGCCCAAAGGGAATAATAAAGTCTCTTTTATTCCAAAATGGATTATATACGGACCTCCAAAATGCTTCTTTTTTTTGCGGTTCATATTTTTCTTGTTCCCATAAATTCCAAACAGTCAGCACAAATTCGCCATTATTTTCTAGCGTATCATAGATATTTTGCAGAGTTTTTTTTCGTTCAGATATTTTTGATAAATGATGAAAACTTGCTACAGCCCAAATTTGTGCAACATTATTTTTCGCGTCTTTCGGTAAATATTCTGGGAAATTTAAGAACCCAGCCTCTATAAAATCTATTTTTTTATTACGAGCATTCTCACCACTTTTATTATTATTTTTTGCCTCTTCTAATAATTCTTTTGAAATATCAAATCCAATATATTTTCCTGTAAAATGTAAATTGTGTGAATTTTCATTTTGTAAAAATTTATATAATCTTCCATTTCCACACCCTAAATCTAAAATATATTTCTCTTCTAAATTTGTACATTCCGCTAAGCCTTTTGATAATCTTTCAAACTCTTTCCATTGATAATGTCGAGTTGATGAAAAATCTTTTGCAAAGCTATTATATGCTGTTGGCAAAAAATCTGTCGCATGTGTTGGAGTTAAAAAAGACATAATATTTTTAAATTTATTTATACAATATACAAGCAGATAAGCCAATAATTTTATATGAAAGAATTTTATGAAGTCCTCCAAAAAATTATGTTTTGCATTTTATAGTGAAAGTATAGTAAAATAAACCGATATTTAAAACATAAATATATACAAAATGGTTATTTTAACAAATCCTGAACTCATGTTGGCAATGCAAAACTCATATGTTTTACAGCAAAATTTAAATAGTCATCAAATTAATATCTTAATAGAAAAAGCATTTGAACTAGGACAAGACGCACAAAAAAAATTATTGAAACAATTTACACAAGAAAAAATTGAAGTAGAAATGAACCGACTCAAAAATAAAGAGGACAATATAAAAAAGCAAGAACAGTATCAATCTCAAATAAAAAAAATTATTATGAATGCTAAAAAACAAGCTGAATATAATGCAGAAAATAAAAATAAAATAAATATTTCTACTATAGATTCTCTCTTGAGAAATTTATAAAACTTTATAAAACTTTATAAATATTTATAAAAATACAAAAAAAATATGAAACACAAAAATTTTACATCATCATTTTTAGAATCACGCATTATTTTAAATGTAAATATTTCAAGTTCTAGACCCGTAGAAGAACAATACTCTAGCACTCCCCTTGTTGGAATAAATGCTCCAGATAATTTTGAGACAGAATTTAAGACAAAAGAAAAAACCCTTAAAAGCATGAAAAATTCTGCAAGAAATATCATGTATAATTTTTATAAAAATACAAATCCTAAAGCATCAGAAGATACAATAAACAGTTATGTTGCACAATTTCAAGCATATATAGAAGCAAGTATTCCTGAAACAGAAGAATTATTAACAGCAGAAAAACAAAAAGAATACTATGATCAATACATGGAAACATTCAAATATTTTACTGATTTACAAGATGAATCGGTGCGAAAAAATGGAGTTATTTCTGTTGATGGATTTATGTTGGGGAATAATCGATTTGAAAATTTTGAAATAAAAAAACCGTTTACTGCACTTTTAAAAACTCCATCAGACCCAGTCGCATATTTAAAAGACAAAAAGAATAAAACATCTGTTCCATTTCCAGAAAATTTTTCACGAGATAATTATCCCAATTTAACAATTTTAGAAGTAGAAGGTGTAAACCCTCTCATTTTCAAAACAGGTATTGTTGAAATTAAAAAAAAAATATTTCATGATGAAGTTATTGGATTACAAATTATTGATGGAGACGGACATTTTCATTTATATGATGCACGAACAAAAGAATTTAAAATTGTAGCTGCAGAAACAGAAACCCAAAAAAATAGCACACAAGTTAATACCACTCCTTCCGCTCCCCTTTCTAGAAAAATAGGCCGTAGTTCTGTTACATCTCTCAATTCTGTAGACAATATTTATACAAAATTTAACAGCACTCATTACGATTTATTTCAGAAAGCAACAACAAAAATAACTCAATATATTACCGAGTTACATGCAAAAAATAAAAATGCCAAATTTGACTGGGGAGATTGGGGAGATACACCATTTGAAGTAAACGAAAAAGGAGATATCGTTTTAGATTTAGATGATAATAAAAATGATACTGATGTTGTAATTTTTACCGCACTGCAAGCACAAAAAATTAATGCAACAACAAAGCTTGGAAATGCACAATCTCTTACAGATTTACTCAATAAAAATAAAGAATTATTAGATGATAACATTTTAACAAAAAATTCAGAAAATTATAAAAATAATAGTAACCAAAAAATTAAAAAATTAAAATATACAACTGATAAAATAAATAAAAATAAACCAAAAATACAATCAAATACAACCGATTTTTTAAATAATGATAAAAAAGATACATTATATAAAAATTCAAAAATAAGAGAAACTATAGATAACACAAAAAAAATTACAACTTTACAATACAAAGGCATAACTTTTACATATTTAAATAAAAAAAATAAATATAATAAAAATAGAAATAATTCAAAAAAATTTATTGAAAAAAATATACAATTATTAAAAAATTTAGGGAAAATATATACAGGAGTAAATAATAAAAAAATTAAAATAGAAGAAAGACTTGAAGAAGATTCTCAACTATTATTAATTGTACAATATGCAAATACTACTTATGGAACTCGTTTACAGAATAAAAACCCATTATATAAAAAAATAAATTTTGAAATAAATAAATGGGAAAATCTTAATGAAAAAGAAAACAAAGAAATCCAAAAAAATATTAACCCATTTTATACACATTTAACTGGGCACACTATAAATAAAACACGCGAAGAGAAAAAAGCAGATAATACAATAGAACAACAAAAGAAAGCTGCAGCAGTCGCCCCACCTGCTGTTGCTGTAGAAATAAAGTAAGCCAAAAAAACAGAAATTTTTTATAAAATTCTATAACAAACCCAATATATTTTTATATTTGTCAAAAGTATATTCTTGCATAATACATCATAACACTGTACAATAATCTGATATTTTACTATTTAACTCTTTAAAAAATGTCTAAATTTAACACAAATAATGCCTTTAGAAAAGCAAAAGATTCAAAAGAAAACAAAAGTTTTATGGATAAACACGGCACTATTTTAGGTGGAGGTGTTCTGGCAATGGGAATGATTTTGGTTGGAGTTCAGTATTCAGGAGATAATAATTTTTCTGCAGATATCACTGACGAAGTAACTACAACAGATGTAACTGCAACAGATGCAACTACAACAGATGTAACTACAACAGATGTAACTACAACAGATGCAACTACAACAGATGTAACTGCAACAGATGCAACTACAACAGATGCAACTACAACAGATGTAACTACAACAGATGTAACTACAACAGATGCAACTACAACAGATGTAGTTGTACCAGAAACGGTTGAACCAGTGAATGCAGTTCCTGTTCCAACGGCGTTACCAGAAGAAGAATTTATAATGAATCCTATCGAAGTATCACTCCCGAACCCTATTGCCCCAGTAAGAACAGAAGCGGAACTGAATATATTACGAAATGCAGGAATTTCTAACGCTTCTTTAGAACATATTGAAACCGTAACAATTCCTACAGAAGAATTAGAAATAAACGAGACAAATATTACAATTGAAGATATTACACTATAATATTTTCAATTATAATACAAAAATATAAAAATACATACACATGTCTTCATACAAAAACACATCACTATTTCATGCAGAAAATTCAGATTTCACTCATTTTTCTTTTACAGAACAACGAGTTATTTTTGGAGGCAAAGCACCGTCTTCCTCTACATATGCAAATCACTTAGATAATTATGGTTGTAATGTAAATAGTACAGAAAAAGTAGACGAAAAACAAGTAGCTGAAAAACAAACGTTAGAAAAAAAAATAATAATAAACCAAACCTCTGAACAACTCGGACATGGAGAGATTGTGCCAATTAAAGCATCTCAAAAATTTACTCAAAAAAAGTTGTATGAAGACATGGTAAACAATAGAGAAAGAATGGATAGAAACTTGCTTTCTGTAATTCCCGTTACAACTGATGACAAATACAATGAAAAAACAAAACATTGGACCGATAAACCTGTAACTGCATTTTCATTTGCAGATAAAAATGTACTCTTAACAAAAGAATCTTTTGATAAAATTTTTGGAGAAGAAACAGCGCTAGAAAGTATGGGAGGAGGAAGAGATAACGACGAAATAATACAATTATATTCTAAAGAAATAAAAAATTTCTTTTCATATTTAGATCCTCAAGCAAAAAAACAATATTTACTCTACTCTGACAAAGATAAAAATATCTATTTATCAGACAAAGGTGTTGCACTTATTAAAAAATATGTTGAAAATTCAGGAGGATTTTCTGCTCCTGATGAGTTTAGTGATTTTTATAGTCGAGATGATAAGAATGCAAGTCTCGCTAATAGAACAGGAAAAATCGTAGATACATATTTAGATAATAATAAAACTCTTACTCCAGACAGAAGAAGAGAGCTTGATAGGGTTGCTATAGCAGATATTTCTGGAGATAAAACTGATGGTATTGTTGCATTGTACGAAAGTGTTCCTAAAACAATATTAGGATTTAATATTGGGTCAGAATTAAAGAGAATTATAGATACAACAGCAGTAGAATACACTGATGATAAAGGACGAAAATTAACAAAAAAATCGTATAATACAAAAGATGGAGTTGTTACACTCTTAACCTTTTTTGATGAAAATGGAAAAGAAAGATCATATGATCTTAATGATAAAAGAGTAAAAAGAAAATCGCATAAATCAATACAAGAAGTAGGAAAAGCAGTGGAAACATTAATTGAAACAACCATTGCTAAAGCTATGACCTACGGGCAAACACCAGAGCAATATGCACTCATAAAACGAAAATTAATAGAGGCAGGAAAAGCAAAACTTTCAAAAGAATGGGACGAAAAGAATTGGTTTTCTAAAATGTTTTCAGATAATCCATTAGATGACGACAATTCAACATACCTAAAAGAATCTCTTGCTTTTGCAAATGGGCTTGGAAGTTTAGATGAAATCATAGATAAATTAAAAGGAGAAGATCTTACTTCCGAATTTGTAAAAATGGGTGGAAGTTTAGCAAATTTACAAGAAGAATCATTGAAATGTGGAGTTTCAGTTCCAGAATTAGCATTAATTCAAAAAGATATTGCGAAATGTCTTGCTGGAAAAGATTTAATTACAGATGAATTTAAATCTAAATTTAAAAAATCAGGTTGGTCGTTTGGAGTAAATGTAGAAAATGTATTTGAAAGAGGGTTAATAGATGAAAATGGAAAGAGACTTTCTTCTATGCCAAAAGATACAACAGAAATTTCATACTTTGATGTACGAACTACAACAGATGTAGAGGAATCACCATGGGTTGAAACAAGTAGAACACAACTGTCTCAAATTGAAGAATTTAGAGAGATGCCTGCTCAAGTAATTAGTGAAATAACGAATACCGTAATAGGAGATAGTTATAATATTTCTGATACAACAACTACACAACGAGGATCTGTATACTATACAAACTCTTCCAGTGTAATTGATACAAATATAACTACTGAAGTGGGAGAAAATGTATTAGTAAATTCTACATCAAACACTGTCTCTGGACCAAGTACTACAACAACTTCACATGGAGATAAAGTTCTCACTGGAACATCTTCTAAGACCGAAAGAGGTGCCACAACTGTTACGAACAACGATACGAAAGATCAAAGAATACAAATTTCTGACAGAACAGATGTTACAAACACAACTAAAAATTATGAACAAAACGTAACAAATACAACTTCTCATATAGATACTACAACAACGAGAAATAATTATGAACAAAATTCTAGAGCAACAATAACAGATACGGTTAGAACGGTTACTATTGGGAATCAAGATGTGTGTACTATTCGAACTCAGGTAACAGGAGTCGATACGACCGTTACAACTGTTACAAATACTAAAACTGGAGAAGTGTATCAAGTAACAACAACAGGAGTCGGTGAAAAAAGAGTTGTAACAACAACACGAACTACGACAGGGAAAAAGAAAATCGTAAAAACTCGATATACAAAAAAACATCCACCAATGAGAGTAAGTTTGACAGCTCGATACGATGCAGCTCAAACACGTCAAGATGGTGTATTTAGAACGACACTAAATGAATGGGGATCTGTATCTGTTGGAAACGTAACGAAAGTTGCACTAGGACTCGGTGTAAAAGAGCGAGTTGCACTCGGAGAAACAGGATTATATACAGAAGGAGGAGCTGGAATTGGCTTTGACTCAATAAATGGTTTAAATAAAAATCTCTCAATTGGAGCTGGATTTGAAAATAATGATTTTGCGATTGGAATAACAAAAAATATGCAATATTTTGACGCAATGGGAAATAGAGAAATTTCATCTCTTGGAATAAATGGGCGAATTAAAGGTGAAGTAATAGATTTTGTTTTAGGTCTTGGATTAGATAAAGATGGGAAAATTGCATCGGCATCAGCTGCATTTGAACGAAATAGAGGTTTCTTTGGAAAAAAATTAACAGAAGCATTTAAGGGAATTACTAAACAAGAAGCCTTGAATTCATTAAATACAAAACGAAAACAATTTGGGAAACCCCCTCTTACACAAGAAGATATAAACTCTCCACTTGTAACGCAACACAGAATGGCTATGGCTGGAGCAATTTTAAAAAATTCATACGAAGGCGCATTACAAAAAATTGGAATAAAAGGAAGTGCTACAAGTGTTGGTTTAATACTTGGAATTATTACCGATGTAAAATTATTCAAACAAATAACAGGACTAAATCCAGATATGTTTGCACGACTAGAACATCTGCTTCATTTAAAAGGTGAAACACAACATATGGCATTATATCAAAATCTTAAATTATCAGAGGATTTCAGATCTCCACATGCAATATCTCGTGGAAAGGGAATTTATGATTTATACCCAGAAAAAATTGGAAAAGAATATGTAGGGGCATCTAGTGCATCACAAAATATAAATCGAAAAATTGTAATTCACGGAGAAAAAAATATAAATGTTTATAAAGACGGTACTTTTTCATTTAAAAAAGGTGTATACCCTCACAGCCCTCTTATTACAGAAAGAACAATGGCGGATGGAACTCTACAAATAGAGATTAATTTTGGAAATAATATTATTAAAGCCAGCCTCGGAAATACAGAAGAATACAATGCTGTACTGGGACCAGACGGAAGAGTTACAAACATTACAGGACGAAAACTAACTCCTGCAGAACTTGCCGAAAATGAACAAATATTTAATTGCCTTTCAAAAAATGGAGAAATAACAGTAGGCGGAGAAAGAATGATGACCCCACTTACAAAAGAAAGCTTGAAAATTAAAGAGGCGACTTCTAAAAAGGTTTTAGTAAGCCCTGAACACACAGAAACAAGAATAATAAAGGGAAAAACAATATATGTTGAGGTTCCTGCTGAATATATTTATGTCAATCCGTCTGAATTTGAAAATTTAATTATTGAAGAACACGAAGCAAATCAAGTAATGACCGATGTAAATACATTAAAAACTGCGATTATTAATTTAAGCACCACTCATAATACATCTGTTGCACTAGAGAAATATATGTCTGAAAATATGACTAATTTTGCAGATATCAACAAACGAGAAGAGATAAGAACAGCATTACAAAACAAATTTACTGCAATGGGAATAACAATTCCAAATTCATTAATAGATAAACCATTACTCATCTATCAAGCAGTTGTTCGAGCACGAATGCAAGAAGATAATAGAGATTCAAATGGAAAATACAAAAGAACAGTACAAGAAAAATTACAATATACGAAGCAAGGAAATTTCCTTTCTAAAATGTCTACACTTGGATTTACTCACGAAGGTGAATTTAATCCAGATCTCAGTAAAAATGCTGAAACATATAGATTCAAAGCATCAGATATGGCTTTTGGGGTAGTACAAGGATTAAAAGGAAAACCAAGTTATTTTCCAAGTGCAGCAACAATTACAGTTAAAAATGTAAACAGAACCCCTGGTTCATATAACGGAATAAGCGGAACATATATAGATTGTATGCTAGACGAATGCCTTAATGGTGCACGGTTCTTTATTCCAGATCAACAAGAACAGATAATAGGTGGAACAGAGGAAATAACCACTCCAGATACATATCAAACAGTTACAACTCCTGCAAAATATAAAACAGTTACTACTCCTGCAGAGTATAAAAGCATTCATGGAGGACGAATAAGTAGAGATCAATATAGCAGAGCCCAATATATGTCAGAAATTGCAGTTGCGAATTTCAGTCTTGGTCTTGGAATTTCACCTGCCGTAGTGAAAAAAACAGTTTCTACTTCTATCAATCCATTTAAAATTGTTGACGTTAAAACAAAAGAGGGAACAAGAACAAGAACCGAAAGAGAGGAAATTAAATTACGAGATATAATAAAAACAAATACTGATAGATCAACAACAACCGCCGTAGATACAAATATTACAAAAGGGCCTATTACTACTGAAGAAGTCTCTAGAGATTTTGTCGATAATGAAGTTGTAACAGGGGTAAAAGATACAGTTATTAAGACCAACACTACTGATGTTAAGCAAGAAGTTATCTCTACATCAGACACACACACAGAACAGAGTATTGACACAACTACATCAAGTGAACATTTTAGAGATACTAAAATAAAAGAGATTAAAACAACAGATCCTACAACTGTTACACCTCCGAGAAATATTCCAGTTCAAGAGGTTGTAGATCCACTTACAAATCCTGCGGTTGAAGATGTGGTAATTCCAGAGGTTGAAGAACATGTGGTTGAAGAACATGTGGTTGAAGAACATGTGGTTGAAGAACATGTGGTTGAAGATATAAGCAACCTACCAATCGCTACAACATATCAAATAGAAGATGTCAACCTAGTAGACAATCAAGCTATAAACCCACCCGCAAAAGATAAGGTTCCAACAACAGATCCTACAGATGTTACACCTCCGAGAAATATTCCAGTTGCTCCTATTGAAAATCCACTTAAAGATCCTGCGGTTGAAGATGTGGTAATTCCAGAGGTTGAAGATGTAGTAATTCCTGTGGT
>CAMZKJ010000009.1 GCA_947311245.1 uncultured Candidatus Altimarinota bacterium | reverse complement strand
GTATGATTCTTCAGAAGAAAAGCCGAGCATTAAAATTTTCCCACTGGTTTTATTTTGAATAATTGTTGGAATAAGATTATCTGAATATTTGGCAAAATTTAAAGACATGGTGTTTTTATAAAATTAGAATAATGAGTTTTGTACTTGTAGTAAATAAGTATGTGTGTTTTTTTGTATTGTTCTATATTTATGACTTGTTTTATTGAAATTTATTGAAAATAAATAATCAAATCTATAATTCCTAGTATAATACCAAATTGAGCAGGTGTTTTTGTGAGTTTTGAGCCAAAGTATAAATCTATAACTCCAAGAATAATTGCAGCTGTTCCAAAAAATTCTCGAAATGTGAAAAGTCCAATAATTCCGCATAAAATTGATACGAAGAAATATGCTTTTATTTTTTTTATTTCTTCCATATTTTCCATCATTCCCGCAAGTGGATTGTTTGTATTTCCTCCTGACTGTTCTTGTGCTTTTTTAAACATTTCTTCAAATGGGTTGTTCGCAGAGCTAGAATTGTCATCGGCTTTGATTCTTGTGATTTTCGGATTTTTAGAATTTGAAGTGTTTTCTGTCGAGTTGATTACTTCTACATCATCTACTTTTATTTTTTCTATATTATTTGTACTCATAAATATTGTTTATAATTATTGATAATTTTGGATATTTAAATTTTAGCATGCAGATATAATTTGATGCTATAAAACTTTTAATTTTATTTTTGTTTTCAGCGTATATAACCATATTGAAGATAAAAAACACTTTGAAATAAGGGTGGAATTGTATATAATTTTTTGGCATATTATTATTTTATCTTATTTACATATGTTATTACACGAAGTAGGGCCGAATAAAGGGGCTCGAAAGTCAAGAATTCGAAGAGGGAGAGGAGATGCATCTGGATACGGAAGTTTTTCTGGTCGAGGATGTAAAGGTCAAAATGCACGAAGTGGTGGAGGTGTTAAACTTGGTTTTGAAGGGGGACAAACTCCACTTTGGAAACGAATGCCTAAAATGAAAGGGTTTCGAAATCCTAATCGAGTAGCATTTTTAGCTGTTAATCTTCTGAAAATCGAAAATAACTATGAAAATGGTGAAACTGTTAATGAACTGACTCTTCTTGAAAAAGGAATTATTAGTTCTACAAATAGTCCTATTAAAATTTTAGGAAGTGGGGAATTGACAAAAAAAGTTACATTTGAAAATGTGGCATTTTCTTCTGGCGCAAAAGCAAAAGCAGAGAAATCAGGATCTACAATTCTTGGTTTAGATGCTGAATAATTTTCAGTGTTTTTATAGTTTTACATATATATATGAATTTATTAGCTCAAATCTGGCAGTCGGAAACACTGCGAAAAAAGGTTTTTTATACAATCTTAATTTTAGTTGTATATAGAATCTTAGTTCAAATTTCTGTTCCAGGTGTCGATATAGATGGTGTTCGAAACTTTTTTGCGTCAGGTGATAATTCTGTATTTAGCATGTATTCTATGCTAACAGGAGGAGCAATGGAAAAATTTTCTATTTTAATGATGGGGCTTGCTCCATATATTAATGCTTCAATTATTATGCAATTAATGACTGTTGTCGTTCCAAAATTGGAATCTTTGCAAAAAGAAGGAGAAGCAGGTCAAAAAAAGATTAATTTTTATACACGAATTTTAACGGTTATATTCGCTTTTGGGCAATCATACGGGGTTCTGTATTATATCGGTTCTGAAATTCCATCTGTAGATTTAGGAAATATGACAGAAATATTACCATTAATGCTTGTTATTACAGCAGGAACAATGCTTTTAGTATGGCTTGGTGAGCAAATAACGGAAAAAGGATTAGGAAATGGTATTTCATTAATTATTTTTGCTTCTATTGTTTCAAATATTCCAACAATATTTTCGAATATTATTGGAAGTGTTGGAAGTCTTACTGGTGATACTGGAAAGCTTATTCCATTTTCTATGTTTTTAGTCCTTGTTATTGTTTTAGTTGTTTTAACTATTTTGGCAACAGAAGGGCAAAGAAAAATTCCTGTAAATTATGGAACAGGTGGGCAATCAATGGCATCGAATCTTCCAATTCGAGTTCTTCAAGCGGGTATGATCCCAATTATTTTTGCATTATCGTTGGTAACTTTTCCATCGGTTATATTACAAATGGTTCAACCTGAAAATTCACCAGTTGCAGATTTTATTACACAAAATTTGAATCCTGGTTCTGGGTCTCCGTACTTTTTTGCAATTTATACTGCATTAATTGTATTCTTTTCGTATTTTTATGTTTCTATTGTTTTTAAAACAGAAGAAATTGCTGAAAATATTCAAAAACGAGGAGGGTTTATTCCTGGGTATCGGCCTGGTAAGGAGACATCAGACCACCTTTCAACTGTTTCATTTCGGTTAAACTTGTGGGGAGGTTTATTTCTTGCATTTGTTGCGATTGTACCAATGGTATTTACAGCGTTTTCAGATACGCTTACTTCTCAAGATTTAATTGTTTCTGGTTCTGGTATCATTATTATTGTAGGAGTTGTATTAGATTTAATTCGAAGAATTAATGATCAACTTGTTACACAAGATTATGATAAATTAAGTTAATTTACGTTAATTTTTATTGGCTAAATTTATAAAAAAGTCTTATTATATAGCTTAATTAATATTTATAGGGTGCTAAAATCAGAGTTATAGTAGTAGTAAACTACTATAACTCTTTTAAATATAAAACAATGAATAAAAAAAGCCATAAATCTGAAGAAAATACCGTAAAAAAGAACGGCAAAAAGTATGATATGAAAAAATAAAATTATATAGAAAATATTCGGAACAATGAGATATATTAAAATATTCTTCAGAAGAAGCTTTATACACGAAATAATATTTCCACTAACAGGAGAAGTTTTTATTCTCAAAGAAAAAACATTAATTGGCGAGAAATAAAAACAGAGAATTTAAATGAATACAGAATTTAGTTTTGCAGGAAAAAGAATTTTTAGCAGATCTTTTTAAATAAATACTAGAAAAAATTCCTTCAGTAAAACATGCTACACTCAAAAAAGATCTTCGGAATTTGGTAGACCAAAAGAAGATTCAAAAAACAGGGCAGTGGAAAGATGTGGTGTATTTTAAGGAATAATCCATAAAAACTGATTAACTATTTACTTTTTTAATAAAAAAATGATTTTTTAAAATTACTCATTTCACACTCCTAGTGGGAAATTAATATCTACATTAGGAGAGAAATTTAATATTTGTCTACCAAAAAATTTCTATGTATTAAAAACTTTTTGGAATTATTCAGGGAAAAATATGGAAAACAAAGAAGCATATTTTACAAATCCAATATCAAGCATTGATGATAAAGTTATTCTTTGGAAAAAATATGGATTTGGAAGAAATTCAAAAACAAGAAAAATCAGAGATAGCTATTCAATATGAAAGTGATATAAAGCCCGAAGATTTACCTTTCTAAAACACCTATGAGAAACATACAAAAGATTATTCCTGATAATTTATATGAAAAATTAAAAAAATGGGAGTCTACTTTTCAAAAAAAAGATTCCCATAAAAATTACTATGAAAAAATTCATAAAAATATAGAGAAGGGTAACCTTTCAGACTTAATTCAATCAGAAATAAAAATTTTAAATGAATTAATTAATACAAAGCCTAGTATTATTACTAAAAATAATTTATGGGATTATTTTTGGGATTTTAAAAACATTCAATCAGAGAGTGAGCATAAAAAAACTCAAGAACAAAAAAGAAGAGAACAAGAGGATAGTATAAAAGAAGAACAAATAAAATTATTTCAAGAATATAAATTTAAAGAAGCTGATAACATTTTTGAAAACAGTTATTTATCAAAAAAAGAATACGAAGAACTAAAAGCAAAGTATATTAAAGAATACTTTAAAAAAGAATTAAAAGTTGAATATGCTCCTGACTTACAACAATCAGAGGCTATTGGTGCATTAGGAGAAAATATTTTGGTTTCTGCTCGTGCAGGATCAGGAAAAACACAAACAATTTCTGGGAAAGTTGCTTTTTTAATGAATACATACGGAGTTAAAAAGGAAGAAATATTAGTACTCTGTTTTAACAGAAGTGCGGCAGAAAATATGAAAGAACGAATTGAAAATTTTATACAAAAAGGTGGAAAATTTAAAAATGCAAAAACCTTCCATTCTTGGGCATATTCCGTTGTAAATCCTAAAAAAGATTCTCTATTATTTGATAATAATGATCAATTCTCAAGAAAAGATTTTTCAGATTTTGTAAAAAAAATAATTAAAAATTTATTTCAAAAGGATGAAAATTTTAAACAATCGATTTATGATTTTTTTAGAGAAGATTTCGAAACATTGTCAGATAAATTGGAGGATAATATTTTGGAAAAAGAAGATTGGTATTTGTATAAAAAGAATAAAACAAGGCAAACATTGAGTGGTATAAATGTTAAAAATCGTGAAGATAAATGGATTTCAGATTTTTTATTTGAACACGATATAAAATTTTATTATGAACAGCAGTTAGGATGGGATAAGATAGATAATAAATATTTTTATCATCCTAGTTTTACAATAAAGCAAAATAATAAAAACTATATATTAGAACATTGGGAAATTGATGAATTTGATGCAAAAAAAGAAGTCCCTGTGGCTTGGACAAAAACTTGGAATGAATACAAAGACGAAATACATCAAAAAAGAAAGCTATTAAACAAAGCTAAAAATATTGTTTTTTTAGAAACATCAATTAAGAATATCAATTATACCCTAAAACAAGAACAACAAAGAATGAACTTTGAAAAAGAATTAAAAATACTTTTTGAAAAAAAGAAAATTAGTTGTGAAAAGGTACCAAAAGCAAAACTTATTGAAAAAGCATGGGATAATACACTTTATTCAAGGTTAAATCAATTAATGGGGCAGTTTATTGGATGGATGCAAAATTTAGAGTGGACAGAAGAAGATTTAAAAATTGAATTAAATAAAAATAGTTATACTGAGAAACAAACAAAATTCTGCGAAATAGGATTATTAGTGTACAAAAAATATTTAGAAAAATTAGAAGAAAAAATTGATTTTAATATATTGATTTCTAAGGCAATTAAAAAAATCAAAAATAATAATTTTAATGTTTCAGAATTTAAATATATTTTAATTGATGAATTTCAAGATTTTTCTCAACTTTTTCAAAATTTAATTAATTCTATTAGAGAGAAAAACCCAGAAGTAAATTTATTTTGTGTTGGAGATAGTTGGCAATTAATAAATGGATTTGCAGGATCTGATGATAAGTTTTTTAAAGAATTTGAAAATAAATCAAATAAAAAAATAATTTCGACTTGCTATAGAAGTGAGCCTCAAATTATTCAAAATGGAAATAATTTTGCAAAGAAATATTCTGTTTTCAATGGAGAAGAATCAAAAGAATTTAAAACAAAAATTGGCGTTGTTAAGAAAATCAATATTCAAGATGTTATAATTAAGAATGATAGCATAAGCAAAGAAATAGATAATGAATTCAAAGAACCTTTTCGAAAGAAAAAAAACAACTCTAATGAGTTGTTTTTCCCAGTTAATAGCTTTGTAAATGCTAAATACTTAAAAAAATGTTTTGAAATAATTAAAGAAAATCCAGATAAATCATTTTTAATTTTAAGCAGAAATAAAAAACTAAAAAGGACAGATTTATATGATTTTTTTGTAAAAGAATCTTCTTATTTAAAAAAACTCTTAAAAGAACAAAAAATTGAGAAACCAAAAATTGAAGCAATAACAATTCATAAATCAAAAGGTCTTGAAGCTGATATTGTTATTCTTCTGGATATTTGCGAAAAAATAATTCCTTCAATTCATCCATCTAATGAGTTATTTGAAATCTTTGGAAGAACAAAGAATAAAATATTAGATGAAGAAAAGCGGCTATTTTATGTAGCAATAACTAGAGCTAAAGAAAAGTTATTCATAATTACTGAAGAAGGGAATGAGAGTGAGTTTTTAAAATAATTTTTTACAAAATATTTACCATTTTAAGCGATTTTATTTAAAAAATACCTAAAAGGAATTAAAAGCGAAAATTCAGCTTATTTATAATAAGACTTTTTTTATAACTCATAATATATATTATGAGTTATATATTATAAGAAGAAATAATGTATTAGTTATTTAGATACGTTTCTACTTCTATAAAACTTTTTGCTGTAATATTATTTGCTTTTTTTACGGTATTTTCTCTGTATACATGTTCTATGTAAGCAATGCAAAATCCATATTTTTCTGGAACCATTCCTACATCATTTGATCCATCGCCTAAACCAATAATTTTAATTGTATTATCAAATTCTATTAAATTGTTATTTATTAAAAAATTTGTTTTATCTCGTTTTGCTGTTTCAGAAAGCATTTCACTTTTTTCGATATCAAGTCCAATTATTTCTGAATGAGGAGAAAATTTAAAAGAATTTGCATATGTTTGATTTTTTAAAATTTCTTTTTCTTTTGTTGGAATATTTAATTCTTCAATTTTAAAAAAAATAATTTCTTTAAATCCACCTGAAAAAATAAAAAATTTATATTGTAGACTTCCGTGGGTTTTTATTATTTTTTGTAATAATTCTTCAACATGATCTGAAAAATGCATCTGAGTTTTTGCGATATTTTTTAAATCGTTATATGTTACGAGAGAATTTTTTTGTTGTGTGTATTTGACTAATATATTTACTCGAGTTTCAAGGCTTTCTTGAAAAGTAAGTTTTGTAATGGAGGTATTATTAGAAAAATCTCCATTCATTTGCGTATTTGTAATTTCTTCAATTTTTTGTACTGCTTCATTTCCTGCAAATCGAGCAATTTCATCTAATATTTCTTCTTGCATTAATGTTGAATCGTTGTCGGTAATTAACGAGTGCATAAAAAAGTATTGATTAAAGTGTGTAGATTTTTATCAAAATTTTCTTCAGAATATTGTTTCATGTTTTCTGATATATTTTTTCTTGTTTCTGTATTTGTAAAATATTTTTGGTTTTCAATATTTTCAAATGTATTAATTGCAGTAATTAAATTTTGAGATGTTTGTTGCTCAAAAAATATTCCGTTCTTTTTTTCTCCTTTGTCGAATACCATATTGATTGCACCACCTTTTTTAAGTGCTATACACGGTGTTCCAGAACAGAGTGCTTCCATTGGAGCGATTCCTGCATCTTCATTTTGTGGAAATAAAAATGCTTTTGCTTCTCCTAGCATCTTGATTAATTTGTTATCTTCGACAAATCCTAGAAATTCTATATTTGAAACGCCATTTGCTAATGTTTTTAAATATTCAAGTTCTGGGCCTCGTCCTCCAATTTTTAATTTTTTATCTGGCATTTGTTTAAATGCTTCAACGAGTATGTCAAATTTTTTATATGGAATAAGTCGCCCAAAAGAAATATAAAAACCTTTTTTATCACTTTGTAGTCCCTGTGCAAATTTTTTAAAATCTACAGGAGGTCGTAATACATTTGCTTTTCGGTTGTAATATTTATTAATTCTTCGGACTACATATTCACTGTTTCCAATATAGGTGTCTGGTCTTTGTGCAGAAACAAAATCCCAAATTCTATCGTGTGTAAACATTCGTGGAAATAGAGGTTTTAGGGGTCTTAAGATTTTAGGAATATTTATTCCTTCTTTTAAAAAATATTGCCATTCATCCCAAAAATATCGAGTTGGAGTATGGCAATAACAGATATGTTTTGTGTATTCATCTACAATTACTGCTTTTGCAATAAATGTTGATGATGATAAAACTAAATCAAATCCAGTTAAGTCTAATGTTTCTATCGCTGTTGGTAAAAATGGGTATAATAACTGGTGTCGTTTTTTTATAAATTTTGGAAGTTTTTGAAGCCATGTAGTATGAACTTTTACATTTTTAAAATTTGGAAAATTTTCAGGAATATATACAGATGTAAAAAATTCTGCATGAGGGTATAGTCGTTGAAAAGATTCTAATACTTTTTCAGCTCCGCCCTGTGTTGTAAGCCAATCGGCAACAATTGCGACTTTCATTGTTATAGAATTATAAAAAAAACGCCCTTAGTATAGGCGTTTATAGTTTCTTGGATTTCAAGAAAATGCTTAAAAGTTTCGATGGTGGAGGGAGCGGGTTACTGCTCGAACTTTCCACCGATGAACATACGCTATATAAGGCTTGGGTTACCTCCTTTTCTTACTTTATAGAAAAAGAGTATCAAGAGCAAGCTATAAAAAATGAAGCTTGATATGATATATTTAATATGATATATTTTTTTCGCTTAATCACAGAAAAAAGAAAACAAAAGCTAACTTAGGTGTAGCCCTTGGAGCAAAAGAAACTGATGATAACGCAACAAAGTTTTCAAAATATACATTATTAAAAAATCAATTAACACGAGATAATGTTAATTTGATAAAAATAAGAAAAGTAGCAGATTTTTTAGAAACTACAGTAGAAGATTTAATTATTGAAAAAGAAAATACACAAAATTTCAGTAATATAGAAAATAGTACAGTGGTGGGAAGTGGTAATAGTGGTGTAAATATAGGAGGAAACGCATCAGATATTTCCACCAAGGAAAAAATAGATTTAATGTTTGATAAATTCTTTAAATAAAAACTCAGATACTGCATATTTTTGCTTTAAAGAAAGTGATATTTGGTGTCATAGTTGGTCTCCTAATAAATAAGCATTATCTATTGCATTTTTTGTACCTCATTTAGGAGAAATTGGTGAAAGAAATTGCAAAAAATATTATTAAATAAAGTTTATGGGGAAAAATAAAGTCGTAGATGTTATTTATCAGAGTTCTTTTGTTTTTTCTTGGGGGGTGTTTCTAAGTGGAGCTTTTGATGTTGATATTATGATTATCGCAATAGGATTGTTTTTATTTATAATTGCATTTGATTATTTTATTGCAGGTTTAATATTTATGTTGCCATTTATTGCATATTTCTCTGGATATGCTTTTTTTAATATATACTGGGTGTTTTCCATTTTCTGCTTAATTGCACCTTTTGTTTATTTATTTTTAAGAATTATTTACCTTAAATTTATAGGTTTGTTTGAAGCAGAAAACCATCAATTTAAATCTAAAGCTAAAGAAAATATAGAGGGCTCAGAAAAAGAAAGAAATAAATTGTATTTGGAAAATCAAGCAATGAAAAAATATATAGCTCTTCGTGAAAAAGAAGAGCAAAAAAAGGAAAAAATAGTATATAAAAGGTATATAGAAGATTGGAAAAATATTTCTTCTGATGATTCAGAAAGAGAGATGCACCGAAAAGAGGGATTTAAATTTGAGCATAAATTTGAAGAAATGTGTGCAACAGAACACGGAATATTACTTGAGTATATAGAACAAAGTGCCGAAAGTATGCAAAAATATAAAGATGCACTTGATGAGCGAGTAAAAAGACCAGATTTCTTTGTACATAATATTGTAGGTAAAAAATATATTGAATTAAAGCGTTATTCTGTTCAGTATTCAGAAAATAATACTCCATATTTTCTTTTTCAATATTGGGAAATGAAAGGATTGGAAAGATTTTTAGACCAAGTACACGGAGAAGAAATGTATATATTATTTTCTGACCAAAATAAAGCAATTTCAGAAGAAAATATACAAGGAATTACATTGAAAAATTTAATTAAAAAAGTTCTAAATAGAGATTTTCCAGTAATTAAAAAAAATTATATAAGAGTGTTTTTAAGTGAGTTAAAAGGGTTTGATGCTTTTGAAAATCATTTAAAAGATGAAGATTTTATAGACCAAAAAGCAAGCGATAGATGGAATAATAAATAGAGAAGTTCTAGATTTTTATAAAAGTTTAGAAAATAACAAAAATTGACAAGTACCCTAAGAAAATGTAAGGATAGTATCTTCTTTGCTGGCTCGTATAAGAAGATATTATCCATATTTTTACTTTTATCAAAATGAAAGCCAGCACTAAAAAAACTTTTCAGAAATACAAAACAGTACGGTAATTGGAAATAATAACAATATAAAAATAAACAACCATTGTGAACAAAAATCCTTACTACTGATTATTATTGCTATTTTATTTTTGCAAAAATGATGAATAAAACTATATTTTATATTAGAAAATCTACGGATAATAAAAAAGACCAACAGTATTCTCACGCCTACCAAAAAGACGCATTGATGAGCCAGTTCGAAGATCGTTTTCCTATCGCAGAAATAGAAATTTTAGAAGTTTCAGAAAGTGGAGTAACTCCAGTTGAATTTACAAGAAATGAAGTAAAAAAAGGAAGAAAACATTTTGGAAAAATGATTATAGAGATAGAGAAAATTTTAGATAAAGGCGGAAGCGTGCATTTGATATCATTCGAATTTTCACGATTTGCTAGAAATGAAAAAGATTTTATGCTCTTATATGATTTAAGAAAAAAAGGGCTAAATATGTACACAACTACACATATGTTTTTAGCTCTTAAAAACGATTGGGACGACCCACATTATATCGAATGGAATGATGGCGTGCCAAGAAGTCAAGACGACTAAAAAGCGACAATTTGGAGGAATTGGAAAAAGTAAAGAGGCGGGAAAATGGGGGAGTCGCCCGCGTATAGGATATTTAAAAGGAAAAGAGGCTGGTATGCTTTTAATAGACGAAAAAAAAGCAAAAGGAATTAGAGAAGTTTTTTTAAATTTGCTGAAGAAAAAATGAGTATTTTAGAATTGTCAAGAAAATATACTGATTATTTTTTAGCTGTATATGGTTTTTCTATACCACGCTCGACACTTGGGAAATTATTGCGTTCACGGCTGTATATTGGAGAAATGGAATATCAAAATAAGACCTATAAAACTATATTTGACTGTATTTTAAAGAGTAAAAAGGAAAAAGGAAAAAGAATTATTTGAAATCGTGCAAAATTTATTGAGCAATAAGTCTGTTAAAAAAAAGTTATTGCATAGTTTTATTTTTAGAGGAAAAATAAAATGTAAATGTGGAACAAATTTAAGTCCTGAATATCAAAAGCAATTTATTTATTACCGTTGCCATAAGCAAAGCCATATTTGCGACTTTAAAATAATAAGAGAAGATGTCATCTTAAAATCATTAAAGATGTTTTTTGATTGTTATAAACTTTCTATAACAGAAATAAAGACAATAAAAAAACAATTAGAAAATAGTTTGGGCAATTTATTTGATGAAAGTGAAGAAAAAAAGAAAATTATAAATTTAGCAATTTCTAAGATTTCTAAACAAGAAAAAAACCTGATAAGTATACGGGTTAATAGTTTGATTGATGATGATGAATTTACTGCAGAACGCGAAGTATTAAAAAATAAAAAAAATAATTTGCAAGAAGCTTTTTCAGATGATGAAATGAGCGATGTTTATAGTATTATTTTAAAAGTCTTCGAACTGCTGAATAATGGCTTTATAACTTGGGATGCGATGACAGAAAGCAATTTACTATTTTTAGTTGATTTTGTCGTTTCGAACTTTTCTATTACACAAAAAAACGCCCTTAGTATAGGCGTTTATAGTTTCTTGAATTTCAAGAAAATGCTTAAAAGTTTCGATGGTGGGTGATGAGAGATTCGAACTCCCGACCTCCTGGGTGTAAACCAGATGCTCTAGCCAACTGAGCTAATCACCCAAAGTGTATTTTGAAATAAACTTTAAGCTGATAAAGCTTACACAACTATACCATTTTGAGTCAATATAATTTTTAAGTTTTTTTCAAATGCTTCTTCTGAAAATTTCTGACTTTGGGTATTAAATAATTCGGTATTTGAAATTATATTTTCATAATTTTTTTCTAATTTTTTTATTGATTCTTGAAGACATTCCTCTGTTTGTTCTTCGAATTTTATTCCTGTTTGCTCTTTTTCTGTATCGATAATGGTTTCGGTAACTCCTCCTTTGTTATAAAAAATAACGGGTTTCCCGCATGCATTTGCTTCAACTGGGGTAATTCCAAAGTCTTCGAGTCCTGGGAAAATGAATGCTTTGCAGTTTTGCATATATTGGGTAACGATAGAGTCTGGTTGTCGTCCTAAAAATATAATATTTGGATTGTTTTTACTTGCTTCTTCAAGTTCTGTTTTTTGGCTTCCGTCTCCAATAATAATTAATTTTTTGTCTGGCATATTTTGAAATGCTTGAACGGCAAGTTTTATATTTTTAAATGGTTCTATCATGCTCACAATAAAATAAAAATTATTTTTTAAATTTGTATCAAAATTATTTTTTTCTACTGTATTGTTATTTTTATTAAATCTTGTTGTGTTCACAGGAGGATATAAAACAATAGAGTTTTTTCTCCAAAATTTTTCTATTCGTCGGGCTGTTGTTTTTGAGTTTGCACAAATTACATTCGCTCGGTCTCGTGCACAATAGTCCCAAATTCGTAATTTTTTTAATGTGCTCCATAAAAAAGGAGTAAGAATTTTTTTCCAACCTGTTAGTTTTTCTTTTTGATACTGGTGCGTATAGTCCCATACATATCGCATTGGTGCGTGAACATATGATAAATGAAAAACATTTGTTGGCGTTATAATCCCATGTGCAAATGCACTTGATGATGAAATAACAAGATCGTATTCATCGAAATTAAAACTTTCTATAGCTTGTGGAAATTGTGAAATTAAAAATTGTTTTGGAATTCCAAAGTTTATATATTTTTGTAAAAAAGAAGTTTTTACTTTGTGTACAGGAAATATTTCTCCACATTCTTTTTCATCATATAAAAGTGTGAAAATATCCGCTTGAGGAAAAATTTTATATATTTGTTCTACTACTCGTTCAGCTCCTCCCATTTTTGTAAGTAATTCTGCAACAATTGCAACTTTTAATTCTTTTTGTTTTTTCATATTTTTATTTAAATTTCTAAAACATGTTCCCCATATTAGCCATAGGATTTGCCCCTGTTTTTGGAAGAGCTGGTTTTACATTATTCTTATGTTCTGTGATTGCTACTTCTGTTGTAAGGAGCATTGCTGAAACAGAAATAGCATTTTGTACGGCCGATCGTGTTACTTTTTTTGGGTCAATGATTCCAGATTCTACTAAATTTTCTACAGATTCGGTCATTATGTTAAAACCTATGGTGTCGTTATTATTTTCTGAATTATAGATTTTATTTATAATTATATCTCCATTTAATCCTGCATTTTCTGCAATTTGTTTTATAGGTGAAAGAAGTGCTGTTTGTACAATTTTCATTCCGATAATTTCATCTGCGTGCATATTATTTTCTGTTGTGCAATAATCTATGAATGCTTCCATTTTTTCTGAAATTTTTAATAAAGCAGTTCCTCCACCTGCGATAATTCCTTCTTCTATTGCAGATTTTGTAGCAGAAAGGGCATCTTCTATTCGGTATTTTTTTTCCTTTAATTCAATTTCTGTTGGTGCTCCAACTTGTAAAATAGCAACTCCACCAGAAAGTTTAGCAATTCTTTGTTCAAAATTATCTTTTTCATAATCCGATTTAGTATTTTTTAATTGTGTTTTAATAATGTCTATTCGTTCTTGTATAGTATCAGAATTTCCAAAACCTCCAATGATTTTTGTGTCATCTTTAGAAATAATAATTTTCCCTGATTTTCCGAGGTGTTCAAGAGTCGCATTTTCGAGTGTCATATTTAAATTTTCTGCAATAACGGTTGCACCGGTGAGAATGGCAATATCTTCTAAAATTTCTTTTTGTTGGTCTCCAAAAGCGGGAGCCTTTATAACAACTGCATTAAATGTTCCACGAAGTTTGTTTAATACAAGAGTTGTGAGTGCTTCGTCCGAAATGTCTTTTGCTATAATACATAATTCTTTTTTATTTTGTTTCGACATTTCTTCTATAAGAGTAAGAATTTCTTGAATAGAATTTATTTTTTGGTCAGTAATAAATACGGCAGGTTGCTCCATTACACATTCAAGTCTATTTTGGTCGGTTACCATGTAGGGAGATAGGTATCCGTTATCGAACTGCATTCCTTCTGTAATTTTTACAGAAACTCCAAATGTTCGACCTTCCTCAACAGAAATTACTCCGCTTGTGCCTACTTTTCCCATAATCTCTGCAATGGTTTGTCCAATTTCTTTGTTTTGTGCTGAAAGGGTAGCAACTTGTGCAATTTCTTGTTCAGAGCTAATGTGTACTGCCATTTCTTCTAGTTCTTGCAACGCAAATGCACTTGCAGTTTCCATTCCATATTTTAATAATACAGGATTTGCTCCTGTTGCAATATATTTCATTCCTTCTTGAATCAGGCTTCCTGCAAGTACAATAGCTGTTGTCGTTCCGTCTCCTGCAGTGTCGTTTGTTTTGCTACTGGCTTCTTTAATTATTTGAACTGCAAGGTTTTCTGTTTTATCTTCTAGTGTTACTTCTTTTGCGATGGTTACACCGTCGTTTGTAATAATTGGTCCACCAAATGATTTCTCGAGTACAACATTTTTTCCTTTTGGGCCAATTGTTACTTTTACAGCATTTGTTAATTTTTCTACACCATTTGCAAGTTTCTGTCTTGCACTGTGGTTATATTCTATATTTTTTATGATAGTCATATTTTTAAATTTATTGTGTATTATATAAGTTTTGCTAAAATTTCTTCTTCGTTAATAATAAGAAAAGTTTTGTTATCTAGTATGAATTTAGCAGGAATAAATTCTTTAAAAAGTACGATTTCATCAATTTTCATATTTTTTACATCTGGTCCAATTGCAATTATTTTTCCATATTGTGGTTGGTTTTGAGTATCAGATTTTTTTGAAATAATAAATCCTGTTTCAGTTCGTTTTTCAGCAGTTTTATTTTCTTCTGTGTGTGGAATCACTACAATATTTTTTGCAAGTGGTTCTATCTTTTGTGTTTTAGTCATTATTAATATTTTTATGAAATATATATATTGCTTTTCTGATGTAAGTGTATCAAAGAACTGTATGTAAAGAAAAATTCTTTTAATACTGTGAAAATAGTACTGTTTGGTGTTTTATATTGTAGGTACTTATAGTACGCCCATTTTAATTTTACATTTAAATTTAAAATTTTTTGCTATTAAAAGTATTAAAAACTATAAAATTGCATATTTATAAAAAAGCTATTATGATGAATACAGTAATAATAGTTTTTAGAGATATTACACGTACACATTATGTTTAAAATAATTATAGCAACGGTTGCTAATAAAGCAGGGGTTTTGAATAGGGTGTCGTCGTTATTGCGACGACGAAATTTTAATATTATATCTCTGACAGTTGCTCCGATGATTGATAAAAATTTTTCTAAAATGATTATACGTCTTGAAGTAGGAGTTGATTCTGTTCAGGTTTCAAAGCATTTGCACAAAATAGTAAATGTTATAAAAGTTTCTTCTTATGATGAATCTGATGTAATTCTTTATGAGTCTTTATTTTTACAGGTGAATGCAACTCGTGCATTTCGTTCAGAAATTTTACAATTTGGGACTATTTATGGAGCAAATATTGTTTGTTTAGATGAAAAGAATATTGCATTTCAATATTCTGCCCATCCAGATAAAATTGATGAATTTATAGAAATAATGCTACCGTTTGGTATAAAAGATGTTGTTCGTTCCGGTGTAATTGCTATTGGAAAATAAAATATTATTATATATAATATTTTGACCCTTATAATTTAAAATATAGAAAATGCCAACACCTCCTAATTGGAAAAAAAATAAAAATAATAAAGATAATAAAAATGAAGAAGTTGAGGAATTAAAAGTAAAAAGACTAAAAAAACAAAAAATTTTTACAAGTGAAGATATCGAAAACATGGAAGAGCTTGAAAATATTCAAGATGAAATTATTGAAGCACAAAAGAAAGTAGAGAGTTTGAAAAAAAAACAGAAAGATACTCTTCTTGAACAACTTGAAAGAACTTTAGAAAAAGAGCAAGCAGAAAGTGAAGTAGAGGGAGCCGAAGGAGAAAAAGGAGGGAATAAAAACGTAAATAATTCTGAAAAAAAAATACAAAATTCAGATGCATCACGCTTGACTAAATTATTAAATATTCGCCTGAAAGAAAAAGGAAAAAAACCTGGTATTTTTGGAATAAGTTATGACCTTATTATGCAAGTTTTACTTGCAGGAGTAATGGGGCTATTTCTCTATAATTTTTTAAATGCAGATGAGCTAGAACAAATTTCTATTTCAGAGTTTACGCAAGAACTCGAGAAAGGAACATTTACAGAAGTAGTAATTAAGGGAGAAACTGCGACTGGTCAAAAAGAAGATGAAACAAAAGTTACTACTATTTTAGGAATAAGAGATTCATTTAAAGATTTAGGATTTTTTCGAAAAGAAATTACAGAAAAAGTAAAAATTGAAATTAAAGAAACAGAGAGTAATATGTTTTTAGATATTGTTCTCAGTTTTCTTCCTCTGCTGTTGCTTATGGGGTTAATTATGTATTCAATGAAAGGGATGAAAGGTGGAATGGGTGGATTTCCTTTTGGAGATAAAGGGAAAGGAATGGATCCAATTAAACCTGATACAACTTTTGATGATGTTGCGGGACAAGATGAGGCAAAATATGAATTGAAGGAAATTGTTGAATTTTTACGAAAACCATCTCAATTTTTAAAAATGGGGGCAAAAATTCCAAAAGGAGTTTTGATGTCAGGTCCTCCAGGGACGGGGAAAACACTACTTGCACGAGCAGTTGCAGGTGAAGCACATGTTCCATTTTTTTCTATTTCAGGTTCTGAATTTGTAGAAATGTTTGTTGGAGTTGGGGCGTCTCGAGTTCGAAAAATTTTTGAAAATGCACGAAAGCATTCACCAGCTATTATTTTTATAGATGAAATTGATGCGATTGGGCGAAAACGAAGTTCTGGAATGGGTGGCGGAAATAGTGAAATGGAGCAAACATTGAATCAGATTCTTACAGAAATGGATGGATTTGAAAATGATACAGGTGTTATTGTTATGGCAGCAACAAACCGTGAAGAGGTTTTGGATGCGGCTCTTCTTCGACCAGGGCGATTTGATAGAAGAATTACCATTGGAAATCCGACTATTAAAGATCGTGAAGAAATATTAAAAGTTCATTCAAAAAATAAACCTTTGGATGAGACTGTTAATTTAGAAAAAATATCTGCAAGAACTGTGGGGTTTTCTGGGGCTGATTTGCAAAATTTACTAAATGAATCTGCAATTTTTGCAGCACGGGAAAAAAGTAAAACAATTACTGAATCACATATAGATTTAGCTATAGATAGAATTGTTATGGGAACAGAAAAAAAATCATTAGTAATGAGTGCTGAAGAGAAAAAAATGACTGCATATCACGAAGTAGGGCATGCTCTTCTTGCGCATTTAATGCCAAAGGCAGATGCTGTACATAAAATTACAATTGTTCCACGAGGGCGTTCTTTGGGGGCTACTCATATTGCACCAGATACAGAAAGTTATCATTCAACAAAACAAAAATATTTAGATGAAATATGTGTTTTACTTGGTGGGTTATCTGCTGAAAAAATTATTTTTAAAGATACAACATCTGGAGTCTCAAACGATTTAGAAAGAGCAACTGCAATTGCAAATGCTATGGTAAAGAAATTTGGAATGAGTGATGAAATTGGTCCTATGGTTTTTATGGATCCAGGAGAGCAAACAATGGCAAAATCGCATAGTGATATGTTTTCGGCAAAAATTGATGAAGAGGTTCAAAATATTTTAAAGATGTCGTATGTAAAAACAATTAAAACTTTGGAAGATAACCTGGAGTTGTTGCATGTTATTTCAAAAGATTTATTAGAAAAAGAAACATTATCGAGAGAAGAATTTGAAAAATTTTTTAAAAGTTAGAGTTGTGTAGTTGTAAATTTATTATATTTAATTGATTTTAAAAGCATCTTTTAATATAATTTATTTAATATATTTTTATAACTTATTTTTATATGATTTCTACTTCGTCTTTTGTGTTAGCTGGTGGGCATGTTGTTGATCCAAAAAATAATATAGATAAAAAATGTGATGTTTTGGTAAAAGATGGAGTTATTATAGAAATTTCTGAAAATATTTCTGCAGAAGCTAGTGTAGAAATAATAAATATTTCTGGAAAATATGTATTTCCAGGGTTGATAGATTTGCAAGTTCACTTGCGAGAACCTGGTAGGGAGGATAAAGAAACAATTGAATCTGGTTTAAAATCAGCACTTTGTGGAGGAATTACATCTGTTGTTTCTATGCCTAATACGACACCTGTAACAGATTCTCAATCTGCTGTAGAATTTCAAATTTCTAGAGCTAAAAAATTAAATTTAGGAAATTTATATCCATCAGGGGCTATTACAAAAGGACAAAAAGGGAAAGAAATTTCTGAAATGTGGGAAATGAAAAATTCTGGAATTGTGGCCATTACAGATGATGGAGTTGATGTTCAAAATGAAGGGATTTTAGAGAAGGCAATGGAATATGCAAAAACTCATGATTTAGTATTGATGAGTCATTGTCAAAATGAAGCACTTTCAGGAGGGGGTGTTTTGCATGAAGGAGATATATCGACGAAATTAGCACTGCCTGGTATTTCGCCACAAGCAGAAGATTTAGCAGTATATAAAAATTTAGTATTAGCTGAAAAAACAGGTTGTAAACTTCACTTATTGCATAATTCGACAAAAGAATCTGTAAAATTAATAAAAGAATTTAAGGCAAGAGGGGTAAATATATCGGCAGAAACTTGTCCTCAGTATTTAACACTTACAGATGCAATTTGTGATAACTATAATACTCAAGGAAAAATGTATCCACCAATTCGATCACAAGATCATCAGGACGCTTTAATAGAGGGCTTAAAAGAAAATACAATTTCAGTTATTTCAACAGATCATGCTCCACATTTGGCATTTGAAAAAGAAAAACCATTTGTAGAAAGTGTTTGGGGGAGTGTTGGCGTAGAATGTTCTTTTGCATTGTGTTATACAAGATTGGTAAAAACAGGGGAATTGTCGCTTTCAGATTTATTAGCAAAAATGACATTTCAACCTGCTGATGTAATTTCTATTAAAAGAGGGGATTTGTCGGTAGGAAGTGTTGCAGATATTGCAGTGTTTGACCTTGAAAAAGAATGGGAAATTAAAGTAGATGAAATGCAAACAAAAGGTGGAAATTGTGTATTTGAAGGGATGAAAGTCTTTGGAAAACCTACTCATGTCTTTGTGGCAGGAGATGAAAAATTATCTACAATTAAATAATTTACTCATATTTATTTACAATACACAATAAATGATATTTGATATATTTGTACTGGCAGTTGCATCAGTGTTTAATGTACAATATTCAAATTTAAATAGTGAAAATCTATATGAAGTATATAAAAATCAACAAATAGTCTCTGAGCATAATAAAAATATTCAGAAGTTTACAAATCATAAAAAATACCCAAAAGATACACAGTTTGTGTTGTTACAGTTTGATGGTTCATATTCACTTGAAATGTGGAAAAAAACTCTAGATTTTTCGAAGAAGTTATTGTTAGAAAATAAACCTGTTCGATTTACATATTTTATGAGTGGGGTATATTTTGTTCCAGAAGCATTGAAAAATGTATACGATTTAGATGGCTATAGAACAGGACATTCAGATATTGGATGGGGAGATGATATAGATGATGTTGCCAAAAGAATTTCATATGTAAATTTGGCATATACATTTGGTCATGAAATAGGGTCACACGCCAATGGGCATTTTGATGGAAGTAATTGGACACGAAAACAATGGGAGCAAGAATTTGAT
This sequence comes from uncultured Candidatus Altimarinota bacterium, assembly GCA_947311245.1. Lineage (GTDB taxonomy): Bacteria > Patescibacteriota > Gracilibacteria > CAIRYL01 > CAIRYL01 > SZUA-1403. The sequence continues at coordinate 983 of CAMZKJ010000009.1, read as the reverse complement.
TATTTTAATAGATTTTTATTTCCACGTTTTGATAAAATTCATCCCCAACTAGATAAATTCCATAAAGATTTAGAGAATTTAAATGCACGTTTTATTTTTGATGAATCTTCAATTATAGGATTTAGAGCTCCATTGTTAGGGCATAACAATGCGATGTATGAAGCATTGAAAAATTATGGTTTTACATATGAAACAAATAAGGTTTTTATGCAAAATAGGTTAGTAGAAAAACAAAATAATATTTGGAATTTTCCTCTCTATGGGGTAAATGTTGGGGGAAAAAATACGATTGCGATGGATTATAATTTGTATTACTTGCAATCAAAAGCAAAAAGTACATTGAAATTTGGAACTCCTGAATGGAAAGCAGCACACCGCGACGCTCTTACTGGGTATTTAAATTATTTTTATGCTCATTATAATAGGAATAAAAATAATGAATTAGGCTTAAAAGCCCCTGTTACTATCGGTCATCATTTTTCCTTATGGAATGATGGATTATATTGGTCAGTAATGAAAGATTTTGCAAAAGAAGTGTGTGGAAAAGAAAAAGTTGTGTGTGGAACTGGTCAAGAATATGAAGCATTTTTGGAAAGTTGGGGGAAATAATATTTTATAAAAAAAGCTACTTATTTTATTTATCTAGTTTTGGCTAGTTTTTTCAGTCAAGGCTATTTTTAGTTGTTTTGGAGTTGAAAAACTATATATAGTATGTAAATATAGTTTTACTATCTATATATAGTTTTTTTATTTTTAAAGTCTATGTTATCAAAATTATCAAAAGTTATAAAAAGAAACGGGCAAACAGTAGATTTTGATAAATATAGGATTATAAATGCCATAAAAAAATCTGAACAACAAATAGGAATTATTATTGGAAATAATTTTGCAGAAGAATTAACAGACGATGTTATAAAGCATTTGAATGAAAATTTTGACAACACTATAAATATTCCAACTGTTGAACAAATTCAGGATTTAGT
>CAMZKJ010000008.1 GCA_947311245.1 uncultured Candidatus Altimarinota bacterium | reverse complement strand
TCAAAAACATTACCTGAAGGCGTAGAACAATATGAATTACGAAACGGAGTATGGATTGTTGGGTATAAATTTGCATTATCACTTATTACACTTTTACGGTTTCATATGTTGGAAATTGGAAGTGTAAAAGCAAGCCTTGAAGGAAAAGATGAAAAAATGAATATGTTATATAACTATTTATCGTCTCCACAATTTAAAAACAAAATTGAAAATATTGTAGATGCATTTTCCAGCATGAAATCTGATTTAGATGCTGAAAAACGATCATTTCAAAAACATTGGAGTAAACGAGAAAAACAATTAGAGCGAGTTATGATGAACACTTCTGGATTCTATGGTGATTTACAGGGAATTGCTGGAAATTCATTACCAAAAGTTTCAGCATTAGAATTACCGTCTCATGAAGAAGGAGAGTTATTTTAAATTCTTTACAAAATTATAATTTTATAATTTTGTGATATCCCAATTTCGTATTAATAAATTTTCTGGAACAGTTCCTGTATCAAACTCTTTTCCATTAAAAATATGATACTTAAAAAATACATATTTATTTCGCAGTTTTTTATTTTGTAACGCCAATGCTTTAAAATATTTTCCGTGATTTATATACAAAAGAAAGCTTTCTGCAAAATCTTCAAACATATCATATTTTGCGTACCCACCTACAAAATCTAATGCTATACTATCCGCTTTTTGTGATTTTGGTGTCCATGAAATTTGGTAAAACATAAGACTTAAATCGTCGTTATAAAATTCTAATGCCCCATCTTTAAATTCTGAAATATTATTATTTTGAGGGTTATATGTCCCCGTTAATCCTCCTAAATCTACAACATGTCCTAATTCATGAATTAAGACCGAAACAATTTCTTTTTCTGATAGAGCATCTTTTCGTACTTTTAAGATTCGTGCATTTGCCATTGCTCGTGGCAATGTTTTTGTTTCATCTTCAAATATTTCCACTCGTTCAAGACTTTGCAACAATTCACATGGAATATTTTTTGTTGCTTCATTAAATACTTTTTTTAAATCTTTTGGAATTTTTGCAGGAACATTACATATATATATTTTTTCTTCTTGTTTTTGTCCTTGTTCTTCTACTTGTTCTTCTACTTGTTCTTCTACTTGTTCATGTTTTTTCTCTTGTTCATTTATATACCCCTCTGCTATTACTATTTTTGATGCGAAGCTATTCACAGTTATAAGCAACATTGATAAACTACTTATAAAAATCTTTGAAATAATTTTTTGAATATTCATAAAACACAAAATATGAAAGTTTTTATTTCTAAAAAATTAATTTTAGAAAATATATTATGCTTAAAAAATAAAAATGTCAAGCCAACTCCTCAATAATACTTTTAAAAATATTGGAATAACCGCACGCCATGTTTTACCCGCAGAAGGGAAGGGTAAAATTATAAATATAATTAAATATTTACACAAAAAAAATACAAATATATTTGTTACAGAAAAAGTGTATAAAATACTACAAAAAATTATTACCGATAAACAAATTTTAAATAATTGCACTCTTCTCACACCAGAAAAAATACATACATTAGATTTATTTATTTTTTTTGGTGGAGATGGAACACTCTTAAATGTATTGCATGAATTTGCACCAGAAATTTTTTCAATTCCAATTTTTGGTATCAACGGAGGAAATCTCGGTTTTTTTTCATCGGTTACAAAAGAAAATGGAATAACCGCATTAGATGAATTATTTGCAGGAAAATATACAAAAGATGCACGAATAGTTGCGAAAGGAGAGTTAATCAATGAAAATAGTAGTATTCTCGAAACTTTTTATAGTGTAAATGAAATTACAATTCATCATACAGGTATTGCCAGACTGAGACATTTAACAGTTGAACTTTCTTCTGAATATTTAACAACATATAAATCAGATGGATTAATTATTTCAACGCCAACAGGAAGTACTGCATACAATCTTGCTGCAGGAGGCCCTATAGTCGCCCCTCAAATGAATGCTTTTGTAATTACACCATTGGCACCAGCTGGTTTTTCCCAGCGTCCAATTGTTTTACCTTCTTCAAAAATTTTTAAAATATCAGTGGATAGTTCTATGCGAATTTCCATAGATGGGCAAAAATATTTTGAAATTAAAAAAAATAATACATTACTCATTACAGAATCAAAAACACCGCTAACTTTTTTACGCCTTGAAAATGAACGGTACTATAAAAATTTAAGAGAAAAATTAGGGTGGGGATAAAACCTCTTTCTATTTTCTATTTTATTGCTCTTCCTCAGTTCCTATCAAACTTAAATACACTACCCCATTAGTTCCCATTCTAAGCGCTAAACCGTAGGATACTTTGTTCTGAAAAAAATCTGATAAAATTTCTGGATTTTCTTCAAAATATTCTTTCATTTTTTTAGGATTTTGATGCGATAAAACAAAGATTCCAGTACTTGCCGTAATATCATACCTATCTAAAATATTTTTCCAACTTTCTCCAGTTATAAAATCGGTTTGAGCCTTCCCTTTTTCAGCCATAATTTTTGACCAATCATCCGATGCATTTTGTAAAATAATGCTTGAATTTTTATTTGAAAATTTACTAGAAATATAATTATATAAATCTATTGTTCCATTCTCAATATCAGCTTGTTCCAAAACTAGATCTTGAAATACTTCCACTACTAACACTTCCCCATTATCCAATACTTCTGTTGCAACTCCTACAAATTGTAACTCTGGATTAAGCAATGTTTTTCTATGAGTTGGAGAATATTCAAGCCCTATAGTCGCAAATGCCGATCCTCGTGAATGCGTTGCTAAATTTTCAGAAAGTGGACTTGTAAGTGAATAATCTGAACGCATATCATTAACATTTATTCCCTCTGGAGTATAATGACTTAAATAGTTTCGCTCTTTCATATCTCTTGCTCTTATTTTTGCCAACGATGCTAATTCAACTTTTTCACGTAACTCCGGAATATTTTTAGATCTTCGCAATATATTAATTGTTTGAATTATTTGCTTTGCAGTCAAATTTACCTTTGTATTACTATTTTTTGTATCATCTTCCAATCTATCTAAATTATTTGGCAAAATTGGAAAAAATCCGTATGGAGTTACAGGAATAACTGCTTTTGCTAAACCAAATTCATCTGAAATTTCGAGAATATATAAATCCCTAATCTTTGGAATAAATTCAAAATATAATGATGAGTCATTATATGATGTTACAGATTTTTCATACATATTTTCCGAAGAATTTAACACATATGCTTTATATTTTGAAAAATCTATATTCTCATCAAATCCATTTTTAACATCAATCTGTGCTAATATTTTTTGATTCGGAAATCCATATTGATACGTTGTTGCAGGATTATTCACAGAAAACTCACGACTAATATATGGTGTAAATTTGGTATATACGGGTAAATTAAAACGTGCGACAGTTTTTGAATTTTTCGTAATAACAAAACCAAGCAACCCAGATTTAAATTGTTTCAAATCGCTTGTTTTAAAAGTGATAGAATTTCCTGTAACATTAAAGATAATTTCTTCTGTTCTATTATTTTTTTGCTTTTGAATCAAATGCACTACAAAGGTATCAAATTTACCAGCATCCCATTTTAATGTTAGTAATCCGTTTTCAAAAAATGCATTTATCGAAAGAGGATTATTATTAGAACTACTTGAAAATATATCAGCAGATAAATTACTAGAATTATTTACAGATATATCATTTTTTAAATCCCCAGATTCACTTAAAATATATCTATATATATATGTAGATATTTCTCCTCGCGTCACACTATCTCCTGCATAAGAATACAATACATTTAATTCAGCAGGTGTATAATTTTTATTAAAAATATGTAATTCATTTGCTTTTTCAAAATATGGATAAAACCATTTTTCATTTAAATCTACAGAACGCACATGTACATTATTTATCTCTAAAATCATTTTAATAGCCTCTGCTTTATTTACGGTTCGGGTCGGATTAAACTTTCCACTACCTGCCTCACCATCTGAATTTATTACTCCAATTTTTTTTGCAGTATAAAGATAATTACTAAACCATTTTCCCGAAGGAATATCCGAAAAAATAACAGAACTCCCTGCAGAAGAAATTTTTATCTGCGATGCTTCTAAAAGCAATTTAACACTTTCAACTCGAGAAATAACATTATCTGGCAAAAAGGTATTATCAGAATATCCATTCACCATATCATGTGAATGCAAATATGTAACTGCATCAAAATCTTTATGCTCTGGTGAGATATCCAAAAAAAATGGAAATCGCGAAGTAGTATCTCCTGCAACAGAATTCGCAAATACAGATGAAGAACAGAATCCAAAAAATATAGATATCGCTATAAATATAAATATTTGTTTTATTATCAGAACACCTTTCATATTATTCATAATATATATAAATTATTATTATTTATTGTACATTAAATAAATAATATCATACACATAAGTACTGGAACAATGTAGTTATAGAAGAAAAAACAGATACAAAAAACAAATTGACAGATATCATCACTTTTGGGAAAATGCTTATCGACGTATTAAATTTTAATTTTTATTTTATGGCAGATTACGTACGAGATAAAGACCACGTTAATGTTGGTACAATTGGTCATGTAGATCATGGAAAAACAACACTTACCGCGGCAATTACAACTGTAGCAGCTACAAAACTTGGAGGAGAAGCAAAAGCTTTTGACCAAATTGATAACGCTCCAGAAGAAAAAGCACGAGGTATAACTATTTCAGCTTCACATGTTGAGTACGAAACAGAAACAAGACATTATGCTCATGTAGATTGTCCAGGACATGCCGATTATGTAAAAAACATGATTACAGGTGCTGCTCAAATGGATGGTGCGATTCTTGTATGTGCTGCTTCTGATGGACCTATGCCACAAACTCGAGAACATATCCTTCTTGCAGGACAAGTAAATGTTCCAGCAATCGTTGTGTTCATGAATAAATGTGACATGGTTGATGACGAAGAACTTCTTGAGCTTATTGAAATGGAACTTCGAGAACTACTTTCAATGTATAACTTTCCAGGAGATGATATTCCTTTTGTTAAAGGATCAGCTCTTAAAGCTCTTGAAAATCCTTCTGATTTTGACGGAGATGCTAAATGTATTGTTGAACTTCTTGAAGCACTTGATAGCTATATCCCACTTCCAGAACGACTTATCGACCAAGATTTCTTAGCTCCAATTGAAGATGTATTCTCTATTAAAGGACGAGGAACTGTAGTTACTGGTCGAATTGAAACAGGTAAAGTAACTGTTGGAGACGAAATTGAAATTGTAGGTATTCGAGAAACTCGAAAAGCTACAGTTACAGGAGTTGAAATGTTTAATAAATCACTTCAAGAAGGATTAGCTGGTGATAATGCTGGTATCTTACTTCGAGGTATTGAACGAGATGATGTTGAACGAGGACAAGTTCTTGCGAAACCAGGAACAATTACTCCACATACAGAATTTGAAGCTGAAGTATATGTACTTTCTAAAGATGAAGGAGGACGACATACTCCATTCTTCTCTGGATACAAACCTCAATTTTATATCCGAACAACAGATGTAACAGGAGATATTACTCTTCCAGAAGGAGTAGAAATGGTTATGCCTGGTGATAATGTTAAAATGATTGTTAAACTTGGAGATGCAATTGCACTACAAGATCAAACTAAATTCGCAATCCGAGAAGGAGGACGAACAGTTGGAGCAGGAGTTATAACTAAAATCCTTAAATAATTTTTAATTATTTAAGAACACAAATATTAAATTTCTTTTAATAATTTTCTTCATTTAATATAAAAAAACTTAAGTAAAATTATATTCTATATACTGATCTTTTACATCTTATTTCCTATGGCAAAAGCCACTGATAAAGGTGCTGCGGCACCAAAAGTACGAATTATTTTAAAGAGTTTTGATCACTCTTTAATTGATGAATCTGCCAAGATTATTGTTGACGCTGCAGAACGTGGTGGTGCAATAGTTACCGGTCCTGTCCCTCTTCCTGTTAAAATTAAACGATTTACGGTTAATAAATCTACTTTCGTTAATAAAACAGCTCGAGAACAATTCGAATTGAGAAATCATAAACGATTAATCGACTTATCTGAGACAACTCCAAAAACTATTGAATCACTTTCATCGTTACACTTGCCATCAGGAGTAGAAATTTCTATTCAAATGAAATAAGAATGTGTCTGTGAATGTTTATACAAAAAGACTCTCTATAATTAATTATAGAGAGTCTTTTTTGTGTATTTGTATTTGTATTTATATAAATACACAAAAAATGATATTTTCTAAAACATAAAAACAGTGTAATATTTTGGTACAAAATTTTTATAATTTCTACTTATTTTACTCTATTCTTTTCATGTCAACAATTAATCCTGTTCTTGATTTTCAAAATATTTCTAAAGCAGATTTGCAATCACTATGTGATGCAAATAAACTTTCTATAACACTGGAAGAATCACAAAAAATTGTAAAAATGCTGGGACGAAATCCAACACTTACAGAAGCAACTATTTGGAGTATCCAAGGATCTGAACATTCTTCATATAAATCTTCTCGTCAATTTTTATCACTTTTACCAACAGATGCAACCCCTGTAATTTTAGGTCCAAAGGAAGATGCAGGAATTGTAGAGCTATGTGAAATAAATGGTGAAAAATATGGCTTAGTATATTCTCATGAATCTCACAATTCTCCATCACAATTGGTTCCATTTGAAGGAGCTGCAACAGGAGTTGGAGGAATTTGTCGAGATATTGCTTGTATGGGAGCACGAGTAATTGGAGTTCTTGACCAACTTCGATTTGGAAATCATACAAATCCAAAAAACCAAGTAATTGCAAGAGGTGTCGTAGAAGGAGTTGCAGGATATGGAAATCCACTTGGAGTCCCAAATATGGGTGGAGACATTGCATTTGATGATAGTTTTGATGGATTCACTCTTGTAAATGTAGTTGCTTTGGGATTAGTAAAAGAAAAAAATATTTTGCATTCATACGCACCAGAAAATGCGGCAAAAGACGGATATAATTTAATTGTAGTAGGAAAAGGATCGGATAAAAGTGGGTTTGGAGGCGCTAGTTTTTCTTCAAAAATTGTAAACGCAGACGAAAAAGAAAAAAACTTAGGCGCAGTTCAAGAACCAAACCCTTTTTTAGAACGACATTTATTAGCATCATTTCAAGATTTATTTAAAATATTAGAAGAAAAAGGAACCTTAAATACAATTGGATTTAAGGACATGGGAGCTGGTGGAATTATGTGTGCATCTGTAGAAATTGCCGAAGGAAATGAAAAATGTGGATTTGGTGCAGAGGTTCATGTAGAAAATATTCATGTTGGAGAAGAAAATTTATTACCACATGTTATTTTATGTAGTGAAACACAAGAACGATTTTGTTTTGCAGTACCACCAGAAATGACTGAATTTGTATTAGACCACTTTAATAAAAAATGGGATTTACCAAATGTAGCACCTGGTGCAAAAGCTTCAAATGTAGGAATAATAAACGATACAGGACGATATACAGTGAAATACAAAGGAGAAACTATTTGTGATGCCAACATAAAAGATATTACAGAAGGATTACGAATTGATAGACCATACACAGAGCCAACAGATGTAAAACCTGAAAATTCTGCAAAAATTGATGTAAGCAAAATTGAAAATCTTTCAGGATTTTTATACAATTTTTTATCTCGACCAAACTGTGCAGACCGAACATGTGTAACGGAACAATATGACCAAACCGTTCAAGGATCAACCGTTTTAAATAGAAGCGAATCGGATGCAGTAATTTCAGCACCACTGCGAGATTTTGATGATTTAACAGAAACAGATAAATTAAATGGATTTGCTGTTTCTATTGGAGGATCTCCACATTTAGGTGGGGTTTCAGCATTTCAACAAGGAGCAAATGCTGTAACCACTGCAATTCAAAGAGTTGCTGCAACAGGAGCATACCCTCGGTCTTTAACCGATTGTTTAAATTATGGAAACCCAGAAGAAAAAGAAGATATGGGGAAATTTGTTTCAGGGGTAAAAGGAGTAGCAGAAAGTGCAAAAAATATTCATTTATTTGAATATCAAAATGAACCAACTCCTTTTATATCAGGAAATGTTTCGTTATATAAAAAAGGAAATCCATCAGCAATTGTTTCATGCGTTGGGTCTATAAAAGATGTAAATACCGCAGTCGGAAATGTTCCGAAAGAAAAAGAAATAGCAATTGTAATTGGAAATCGTCCATCTGAAATTGGAGGAACTGAATTTGCAAAAGCATATACAGATATTACAAAAGAAAGTTTAGAAATATTTGCTCCAGCTATTACAAATTACAAAACCGCAGAAAAAAATATTTTTGCTATTTTAGAAGCACATAAAACAGGACTTATTGCTTCAGCATCTGTAATTGCAGAAGGAGGACTTGCCAATACATTTTTACAAAAATGTATTCGAGGGAAAGTAGGATTCAAAGGAGATTTTTCAAAATTTTCTACAGAAGAAATATTTTCTGAAGGAAATGGATTTTTAGTTTCTGTAAATGCTAAAAATCAACAAAAATTATTAGAACTTCTAAAAAAATATGATGTACCATTTACCGTATTAGGTCAATATTTATCAGAAAAAATTGATGCAATTGATGGGAAAATATTTACTCTTAACCGAAGCGTTCTAATAGATGGGTGGAGTAAAGGATTAAGAGAAACTGTTTTTTAAAGAAAAATATACTAACCCTACATACTTAACTTTTTAAAAACTCCATGAAGAAAATATTACTATCAGTCTTCGCAACATCAGCTTTTTTTATTCCTTCTGCATTCGCAGTACCAGAAATAATCAGCCAACAAGCCGAAGAGCCAATAAAAATTGAAAAAATATTTCTGATGATGCATATATTGCCGGAGAAGAAATTACAGTAAATACCAAAATTAAAGGAGATGCTATTATTGCAGGAATGAATATTACACT
>CAMZKJ010000007.1 GCA_947311245.1 uncultured Candidatus Altimarinota bacterium | reverse complement strand
TCTAATGTATTAATATTTGATTTAAATGCAAATTGAAATTTTTCAAAATCAAAGACTCCTTGTTCAGACCAGTTTACAGTTCCCTTAAATGGAAAAAATTCAGGATAATCTTTATTATTCGAATTAATTGAAAAATCTATATTTGCACCATTTGCAGAATAAGAAAATGCATCATTCGTTTTTTTTAGAAGCACATTTTCTGCTTTCGCATCAATAATATATTCTGTTTTTGTATCAGTCCAGTCAATATCGACGCCATCAGAATGGATATCTGAATTAATTGTTGCTGTAAAATTTGCATCAAATGTATTGATAAGTGCATCTGCTAAAACTTCCCCATTTGTTCTCGGTAAAATTTCAGGATTATAATATGTTACCTCTGAAGTATTTTCCGTAGAATGTTCTAGTTCCCATAAACTTTGAGCTTGTACGGTTGGAGCAATTTGAACAATTGCCATAAAGGAAAGAAGCGCAGAAGCTCCCATTTTTTTAATGTTTTGAATCATAATAATAGCGTTAATAATAAAGGTAATTCTAAAATATTCTAATTTTAATAGTATATATTTTATTTTAATAATATATTAACAAAATATTTTAGAATATTTTATATCAATAGCTTGCTTATTTCAAAGAATATGTTTTCAATCAGTATTTAATCTACTATACTTTAAATATCCTATCTTATATTATCTTACCTTAGTCTTTACTATGATAAAATCTACCATTACAAGCCTACTCGTAGGAACTTCATTTCTTATAGTTTCTAGTGTTTCTGCTCAATCATTTAATGATGTTTCAACTGGTTCAAAATATTATAACGCCATTGAAACACTTGCAAATGCAAATATTATAAATGGATACGATGACGGAACATTTAAACCAGAAAAATCTGTAAACAGAGCCGAAGCATTAAAAATGATTTTAAATGCTGCACAAATTACCACAACTACATCTGAAGGAAGTTTTTCAGATGTTGAATCAGGAGCATGGTTTGCACCTTTTGTATACACAGCTCAATCGAAAGGTATAGTTTCTGGAGATGGATCAACAGGAACATTTAAGCCTGCACGAACTGTTATTAAAGCAGAATTTCTTAAAATGGCACTTCTCGGTTTTGAACACAATGTTACAAAGCATAACGGAAAAACAAATGTTGCGGCAGATGTTTCAAATGGAGCGTGGTATGTTCCATATTTAAGCTACGCAAGAACCTTACTTATAATAGACCCAGATGCGAATAACAAACTGTATCCAACAAAAACTCTTTCTCGTGGAGAATGTGCAGAAATTTTGTATCAACTTATTATTTTAAAACAAGGAGGAAATACTCAAAAATATTTAAAACTTACAGAATCAGAATTATTAAATGTAATTTTAAAACTTTCAGAAGATAAAATTTCAGATGCACGATCTCATGTAGATTCTGCAGTTCAATACTCAGAATTAGCACTTAACTCTGCACCAAATGAAGGAATTGTAAAAGCCGCAAATGAAATTGCAAAAGGAATGAAAGACCTTGTAACAGCATATGAATATGGAATGAATGGAGACGGAGAAAACCTTATTAAATTTGCAAATTCTGCAAAAGAAAAAGCAGGAATTGCCTATTCATATAGTAGCTCTACACAACCGATAGGGAAAAAGATTAAAGAATACGCAGAAGCTCTTCTTTCGCAAGCTACTAATTAACCTCTCACCATGAAATTTTCCCTAGATTTAGGAGGATCAACAATCGATTTATTTTATATTAAAAATAAAAAAAAAGAGTTTCGCTCAGTAGAGTCGAAACTTTTTAATAAAAATATTAAAAACTTTAAAGAGATTTCCGAAATTTCTAAGCTCAAAATTATTTTAGAAAAATTAGAAGTTTTTACTCTAATTGATACTACAGAAATTCATACACTTGTAATTACTGGAGGATTTTCAAACACTCACCAAAATGCAAGAGATACAACTATTTTTATACAAAACATACAATTTACTATAAAAATAGTTTCTGAATTTATAGCGATTGGAAAAGGTGCCGAAATATGTTCAAAAAATACATCTGGTATTGCTGTTTCGCTTGGTACTGGAACTGCCATGGTTCTATTTAATGCGAATAAAAAACAATATGAACATATAAAAGGAACAGGACTTGGAGGTGGAACATTTATAGGTCTTAGCAAAGCACTTCTTAATATTTCAAATTTCAAAGAAATTTCAACTCTTGCACTGCGTGGTACAAAAAATGACATTGACTTATCCATAGGTGAAATTGCAGGAGGAAATATAGGACTACTACCCTCCTCTGCAACTGCATCAAACTTTGCGAAATATTCAAATAAAACGAAAAAATCCGATATTGCACTAGGAATTTCAACTCTAATAGCAGAATCAATTACAGCATTAGCCATTGAAAAATGCTTGCGATACAAGCAAACACAAATCGTATTTGGTGGAAAATTTTCAAAACTTTCTATTTTACAAAAACATGTAAAAGCAACAACAAAATTATTTAATATTACTGCTATTTTTCCTATAAACTCTGAATATATAACTGCAATTGGTGCATATGAAAGCTAAAAACAAGATTATATTCAATAAAACTTTATACTATAAAAAAAACTTCACTCTTTCGAATGAAGTTTTTTCAATTATTATACCTTTAGACTTTTCGTCGTAAAAATGCAGGAACTTCTAAATCATCAAGATTTGGGGTTTCTTTTTTTTCTGAATTATCAATCGTTTGTTGCGATGATTGCATAGGTTTTTTATCTGATTTTAAAGAAAGAGAACGAAGACCTGTTGGTTCCGATTTATTACCTTTTCGAGATAATGGAGTATCTTGCAGTGTTGTATCATCATCAAATCCAGTTGCAATAACAGTACATTTTACCTCTCCTGTATAGGAATCATTTACGACAGCACCAAAAATAATATTTGCATCTTCATCGATATGTTCTGTTACAATTTCCGCAGCTTCATTCACCTCAAACATTGATAAATCTGTACCTCCTGTAATATTCAACAACAGACCTTTCGCACCATTTATAGATTGCTCTAAAAGTGGAGATTCAATAGCAGCTGTTGCCGCATCAGCTGCACGTGTCTCACCGGTTCCAAATCCAATTCCCATAAGAGCAGAACCTGCTGATTTCATAACAGATTTAACATCTGCAAAATCGACATTAATCAACCCGTGAACTGTAATTAAATCAGAAACACCCTGAATACCCTGTCTTAAGACCTCATCAACGATTGCAAAAGCCTCTGTTAATGGCATTTTTTTATCAATCAATCCAAGTAAACGATCATTTGGAATAGTAATAAGCGTATCGACACATTCTTTTAAGTCTTTTAACCCCTCAATAGATTGTTTTCGTCGTTTTGCACCTTCAAAAGAAAATGGTTTTGTAACTACAGCAACTGTTAAACATCCAAGCTCTTTTGCAATTTCCGCGACAACTGGAGCAGAACCTGTTCCAGTTCCACCTCCCATACCCGCAGTAATAAAAACAAGATCTGACCCCTCTAATGCTTTTCGAATTTCTTCAGATGATTCCTCAGCAGCTTGTCGCCCAATTTCTGGATTTGCTCCAGCACCAAGACCTTTAGTTGTACCCTTTCCAATATTTATTTTTTCTTCAGCACCTGTCATACTCAGTGCTTGAATATCCGTATTAATTGCAATAAAACTAACTCCTTTTACATTCCCAATCATTTTTGCAAGTGTATTTCCACCTGCTCCCCCACAACCAACAACTTTAATTACAGCTCCTGGTCCAAATGCTTCTAAAGAAACTGCTTCGGATGAAGCTGTAGATATTTTTTGAGATGGTAAACTACTTCCAGAGAAAATATTTTTAATTCTTGATTCTGACATATTTTTTATTTTAAATTATTCTAAACAATAAATTTATACAGCACTATGGTAATAGTTTTTTGAAAAAATCTCCAATCATTTTTGTGATTGCACCAAAATCAAAAGATAGTTCACCTCTTGACCCTGAATCTATACTACTATTATGTATTCCCCATAAAATCAAACCAACAGCTGTTGCATATGATGGATCTTCTATCTGATCAAGCATTCCCTGAACCCCTTGAGGATACCCTACCTGAACAGGAATAGATAAAACTTCTCGAGAAAGCTCTAATGTTCCTGGCATTTTAGATCCACCTCCGGAAAGAGTTGCTCCACCTGGTAATACTCCATCACGCCCAACAAGTTTTAATTCTTCTTTTACAAGCATCAATATTTCATAATATCGTGCTTGAATAATTTCTGATAAATGCTTTCGAGAAACAATATGAGAATCTATTTTAGAAATTTTCTCTAAATCAATTTCTTCATCTTCCGGTACTTCATCTACAATATTTGTTCCATATTCTGTTTTTAATTTTTCTGCTGCATCAATCGAAGTTCGAAGACCAATTGCAATATCTTTTGTAACACTGGCACCTCCGATTGGAACAATAGCTGTATGAACAAGAGAACCTTCTTCATACACAGTAACAGATGTTGAAGATGAACCAATGTCTATTGCAACAACTCCTAACTCTTTTTGCCTTCGTGTTAATACTGATTCTGCAGATGCAAGTGGAGCAGGAATAATATCGTTTACATCAATTGAAGCTTGATGCGCAGAGCGTTCTAAATTTTTCAAAATAGAAACATTACCAGAAATAACATGTGCATCTACTTCTAAACGAATTCCAGACATACCCAATGGATTTTGAATATCTTCCTGATCATCGATACTAAACGACTTCGGAATAATTCTTAATATATGTGAATTTCTTCCGATTGGTGCATTTTGTGCAGCTTCAATAACTCTTTCAACATCAGCCTCTGATATTTCCTGCGTAGACACCGCAATAACCCCACGAGATGGAGTTGTTTCTATATGAGAGCCAGATGTTCCTATATAGACATGATGAACCGCAAGACCACTCATTCGTTCTGCATTTTCAACTGCAGTATTAATATTTGATACCACTTCTTCTATACTAGAAACCATACCATCTCTAATTCCTAAAGATTCAGCCTCACCAATTCCAACGATATGCGGATCTTTTTGATCTGGAGAAATTACAGAAATGACGCATCTTACTGTAGAGTTCCCAATATCTAACGATGCAACGACTTGTTCACGAGCCATAAACAGGGGTCAATAAAAAAACAAATATAAACTTTTCTGATTAAGAATGCCATATTTTCACATAAATAAAAAGTCTTTTTGACTTTTCAAGAGATTCTGGCTTGAATTAGAATCTATATTATTCCTCTATGATATTTATATATTTCCCACTCTGTAACTTAATTTTTACATTTTTAATTAATGCATCTTTATTCTCGCTTACTGCATTTGTACGCTTTAGAATAATACTATCCACATCTGAGAAGCGATTAAGAAGAAATTTATAAGCAACTTTCTTCACTTCTTTTGGCGTTAATTCCTCTGAAACCTTTTGTATATTTGTTTCAATTATATCTATCTGTTTTATATTTTTATTTTTTAGTGATAATTCATATTCTTTAAATAGCGTTTTCCTTTTATTTTGTAATTCAGAGACTTCTCCATCTAAAGATTCAGAAAAACTTTTTAAATATTTAATATCATCGTTTGAACTTTTTTTTAAAAAGTCTCCTAAACCCAAATATTCATTTATATGCTGTTCTCTTTTCGAATATTCTTCTCCGATAATATTAAGCTCTTCAACAATATCTCTTTCTGCAAATACTTCAACATCTTTTAATTTTGCCATATATTTCACAGGATCAGAAAACCTGTTATTATCATTATTTTTAATAGTGTTTAAAATAAACGATTTATTAACCTCTTCAAGAGAATATACATCAGAATATGATTCTAATATTGGAGTATTTTTAGAATACATATAACGAAGAGATCTCGTTAAAATTAAATTCTGATCTAATACTTTCTTAGATGTATTCATAAGATACACATGCGAGTTTAAATGAATTGACGCGTCTTCTGTGATATTTTCAGATGCAAATGCGAACATTTTTCCACATAAAGCCAATAATAAAATTCCATAAAATAAGAATAATTTCATGCCCATATCTTTTGCCGATACTAATTTTTTTAAAATATTCATCAAGTTATTATACTAGAAAATTACAACTGATAAAAGAGAATTATTTCGGACAATCCCCCTTCTTTATTATACACTTGTTCTGTCTTTACCATTAATATTAATACTTTATTTATCATGTCTTCTTCTTTGCTTAAATACGGAGCTTTTTTAGCTACACCATCATTATTATTTTTTTCTGGTTGCGGAGATATTAAAATCCCAGAAAGTATCCCAACACCAGTACCAGTAATCACAAAAGTTGCCACAGCAGAAATATCACCAACACCAACAAGCTCACAAGAGGTAAACTCATGTGTTGCAATACAAGAAGAACGAGATCAGCTATCGGAAGCAATAACAGTGTCTCAAACAGAACTTGCAACATGCCAAACAGAAAAAGAACAGCTTCTTTCGCTTTCATCAAATGCTCAATCATCAGGAAATCAAATTAAACAATTTCTCCCAATTTTAAAAAAATACCTGCAAGAAACAAAACAAGAAGAATATAAATTTGATGCCTGTGGAAGCCTATCTGTAGTAAAAAACAAAGAGTGGTTCAATGACTTTAAAGCGTCTCTAGATAATTCTACATTTTATTTCTCTGCTGCAGATAGACAACTTCAATCATCAGACTTTTACAGTGTCTGTACTTCTGAAGAAGGAAAATCAGCATTATTTTTAGGAGCAAGTGCTGAAGGAAAAAAAGAATTTCATATGATCAAATACAACTTTGACAAAAAACAATTATCAGAAGCTATTTTGTTAAATGGAACATGTGACCTATGCCCAAATAAATTTGGGAAACGATTCGGACCATATATCACACTCAATGCGTCATATGGGAGCACTACAAAAGTGTTTAATTATTACTATGATACAAATTTAATTGAAGAAAAATAATATTTCACTTGCTTTCTTCATTAAAATAATAGAAAATGTTTTGGCAAAACATTTTCGGGGTTTAGCTCAGTTGGCTAGAGTGTGCGCTTTGGGAGCGTGAGGCCACAGGTTCGAGTCCTGTAACCCCGACCATATAAATTTTTGCCGTTTTCTTTTAAAATAAGAAACTATAAACGCCTATAATAAGGGCGTTTTTATGTATAATTTAATTTAAATATTCAGTGCAAAATATTACAGACACCGATGAAGTTAAAAAAAAAAATAAGATAGTAGAAAAAATTCTATCTATTACTAAAGTGAGTGAAGTTGCAGAGGTAAAAGAAATTAAAAATTCTGCAATAAATACCGATGATATAAGTACAATAACACCAAATACATTTGACTTAACCGACCCACGAACCCTTCGTGATTTCTTAAAATTACATAAAATTTGGACAAAAAAGAAATTTGGACAAAATTTTCTTCAATGTAGAGAATCCTTAGAACATATCGTAAAACTTGGCGAGTTATCTGCAGGCGAAAGAGTTGTTGAGGTTGGACCAGGGCACGGAGTTTTAACACGAGAACTTTTACAAGAAGGAGCTATTGTAAATGCAGTAGAAATTGACCCAGATGTTTTACCAGCTCTGTCAGCATCGACACGACAATGGAAAAAAAATTTAACAGTAGATAATTGCCATGTTCTCGATTTTAATCCACCACAAGGAAAATATAAATTTATTGCAAATATCCCCTACCACTTAACATCTCCAATTTTACGGAAATTTTTAATTGATACCGAAAATAAACCAACAAAATTAGTTATGTTAGTGCAAAAAGAAGTAGCTGAAAAAATTGCATGTAAAGATGAAAAAAATTCACTTTTATCTATTATGGTAAAAACATTTGGAACTCCTTCTTATGCATTTACAGTTACTGCAGAAAAATTTTTTCCAGCACCAAAAGTAGATTCAGCTGTTTTAGTTATTGATACATTTGAAAAACCATTAATAAATATTCCTTCTAAAATTTATTTTGAAATGCTATTCGCAGGATTTTCTTCGCCACGAAAAAAACTAAAAAATGCGTTAATGAAAAGATTAATGCTAACAAAATCACAAGTTGATCCAGTCTTTGAAGAATTAAATCTTGACCATGATTGTCGAGCGCAAAATGTAACTATTCCACAATGGGAAGCCATGACGAAAGTATTTTTTAAAGATTATTTAGATAAAGCAAAATAAATTCTTACATTCTTACATTCTTACATTCTTAGTTTTTATTTAATAGATACTATTAGATTAGAATATTATCTATTAAATGTATGCCAGCGAATTGAACAGAAATTAAAATTACATATTTTTTATTATGTTCTATATTTTTAGCTGGCGTAAAATCTTCTATATTACGAATTTCTATATAGTAAATTTTTTGTACTAATTTTTCAGAATATAGTTTATTTTTTATAACATCTATAATATCTATAACACTTACAACATCTAAATTTTTCATATCTTCAAGAAGAGAGTTTTTTGTAAAAAAACATCCTATTTTTAATGCCTCATATATAATTTTTGATTTCTCTTTTTCCAGCACAGATAATCTTTCATTTCGTGACGACATTGCCAAACCAGATTTTTCTCTAAAAATATCCGCAATATATATTTTCATATTTTCAAAATATTGTTTTTTGCAAATATTTCACCAATAAAGTTTGCTGAAAAT
>CAMZKJ010000006.1 GCA_947311245.1 uncultured Candidatus Altimarinota bacterium | reverse complement strand
TTTTTTGATCCTTCTGCATTTTTTGCATTTATAGAATTTTGTGAATTATATGAATGAATAGCATATGGAACAGATGCGATTAATTTTCTATCATTGGTGTCTGCACCATTGTCTCCATTAATATCAATAAGTTGATATTCTGAATCTGGCTCAGATGCTTTTTTTATTTCAACTTGTAAATATTTAAATCCTCCAAATTGCAGTGTTGAAAAATCTTTTGATTCTCCAAGTATAACAGAAAAATGTCCTAAATCATTAAACTGTAATGGGATAATTTCTTCCCAATGAGAAAATCCTAATGCATCTGGATTAATTAACCCAGAGTCTAACAGAGAACTTGCTGTAAAATCTGCATTATTCCAAAATGAAAATCTTGCGACATATTCTCCTTGTAATTTTTCACCAGAAGCTGAAAGCATTCGTCCTTCATAAATTAAATTATTTGGAATATTATTAAAATTTTCGGTTGCAGTTTCTGCAAAAACAGGTGTTGCTATCATTGCCGTTGCAATAACCATTGCCACTATTCGTGTTTTTGTATTTAAAATCATTTTTTATTTGTGTAAAAGGTTTTGTACAGAATTGATTGAAAGATCATTCCGAGTAAGAACATTATTAAAAGAAGTGCATATGTAGTAAAGGAAGAGGCGGTACAAAAGAATTTTGTATTTTTTTCTTCTTGTTTTTCTGTGTTTTGCATTCTTTGCAATATTGCAGAGTTATGAAACATTGGGTCTCCAGTATCTGGATTCTTAATATTTTGTTTTATGTTTTGAGTTTCTTCGTTGTCTGCTCTGCTCTCTCTTTCTTTCTCTTTCTCTTTTTGTATAATATTTTCTGTAGTGTCTTTTGTATCTCTCGTTATATCTCCTAATCTGTCTGTATTATTGTAATAATTTCTATTTGTCTGTGTTGTGTTTTGTTGATCTATATCGGTGGTAGGTGGTGTTGAGCGTGGTAAATGTGTTGGTGCGGGTAATGGAGTAGAAGTTTTAATTGGAATTTTTGTAGGAATAGGAGTGGAAGTAGGTGTTTCAGTTGAAGAATTATGAGTAGTTTCTGTCGTTGGGAGGGGGGTGTTTGTTGTTCCTTTTCTTATTTTCTCTAGAACTATTGGATCCGTTCCTCCTCCTCCACCTCCACTAGAAGATGTTGAAGTGGCTTGTGTTGGAATAGGAGTTGTTGATGTTGTTGGAAGAGGTGTAGGTGTTGTTGGTTGAATAGTTGTATCTGAACCTTCTGATATATATTGAATATCTTCAAATCCCGATTCTGATATAATATTTAGAGCAGATCCATTGCTTTGTGTAGACGCAAAATTATCTTCAACTAATTGATAATCAGAAGAAGAGCTTGCTTGTGTAAACGGTGTTGTTAGTATATTGATATACGTTAGCCCTGCTCCAAAGAACAGGGTTAGTGCAATGCTTTTTTGTATATTGTTTGTGTTCATATTTTTTTTTATATTGATTGTGTGTTTATTTGTATTTCATATCATTTTATCATATGAAATATGAAAATGTCTAGTATCTCTGTATTGCATTATTGTGTATACTATTTTATACAATATATTTTATTATAAAAACTACATTTATGTTGCATTCATCTTTTCAAAAACGACTTTCAAAACTTAATCCAGAACAACGGTTAGCGGTAGAAACAACAGAGGGGCCAGTTATGGTTGTGGCGGGTCCTGGAACAGGAAAAACGGAAACATTAGGGGCACGAATTGCAAATATTTTGCAGACACAAACGGATATTGCGCCAGGAAATATCTTGTGTTTAACATATACAAATGCGGGAGTTGTAGCTATGCGAAAACGACTTATTTCATTTATTGGGTCGAGTGCGCATAAAATTGAAATTCATACATTTCATAGTTTTTGTAATAAAATTATTCAAGAAAATACTGATTATTTCCCTGTTCAAGATGCTGAAAATATTTCAGACTTATCTCAATATGAATTGATGGAAAAATTATTAAAAAATGTATCAGCGAACGATGTACATTTTCAAAAAAATTCTTATTCCTATGCAAAAAATTTATTAGGATTATTTAATACATTTAAGAGTGAAAGTTGGGAGGCAAATGAAGTGAGAGAAGCATGTTCATTATATTTACAGGAGTTACAAAATGATGAAAACATGCTGTATAAACGAAAATATACTGATAAAAAGACCGGAAAAGTATTTCAAAAAGGAGATTTAAATGAAAAAAAATATAAAGCGATAGAAGAAAAAATTGAAAAAGTAGTTTCAGCTACATATTTATTTGAAAAATATCAAAAAGAATTATCTGACAATGGGCAATACGATTTTCAAGATATGATTATATGGGTACTGAATGCATTTGAAAACGATTCAAATTTTTTAGCAGAATATCAAGAACGATTTCAATATATTTTAGTAGATGAATTTCAAGATACAAATGGATCTCAAAAAGAGTTGGTAGATTATTTGTGTAATTATTGGGATGAGCCAAATATTTTTGTAGTTGGGGACGATGATCAATCTATTTATCGGTTCCAAGGGGCAAATATGAGAAATATAATGGAATATTATAATCAGTATAAAGAGTCTATAAAAGTAATTACTTTAGATAAAAATTATAGGTCATCTCAAGAAATTTTAGATGTTTCATCTGCGATTATTTCAAAAAATGAAGAACGGCTTGAAAGTGAAATTCCAGATTTAAATAAAGTATTATCGTCGCAGCACCCCAGATTTACTTCCGAAAAATCTATAAAACCGTCTATTCGTGAATATTACAATGTATTACATGAAGATTTAGGAATTTTTAAACGAATTGTTGCACTGAAAAAAATATTTGAATCAGAAGAAAATAGTGGTAAATTTTCAGATATTGCGGTTATTTATCAAAATCATTCACAAGCGGAAATGCTTATAAAATTGTGTGAAGCGCATGGCATTCCAGTTCGTGTAAAAAAGACACAAAATATTTTAGAATTACCAATTATTACGCAGGTAATTCATTATTTAGAATATTTTCAAAAGGAATCTCAACAAAATTTTTCTGGAGAAAGCTTGTTATTTTCATCATTTTTCTTTCCATTTACAGAAATTGCTGGGAAAGAAATTACAGATTTGGCATTGTACCGAAAGTTAGAAATGAAAAAACAAGAAACAAGAGATGTATATTTTAAAAATTTAATTTTATCAGAAGAAATATTTGCTGAATATTTAGATGAAAATAGTGCATTTAAAAAATATGGTGAAGTTATTTGTGATTTAGAAAAAAGTTTTCATACTAATAAAATATTAAATTTTGTAGAAGATATTTTTAATAAAACAGGAATTTTACAATGGGCATTGTCGCATCCTAAAAAAGGTTTTTATTTAAATGCACTTTCTACATTTTTTCATTTTATAAAAGAAGAGGCACAAAAAAAAACTGATTTTACGGTTTCTGATTTGCTAGATTTATTGCAACGAATGAAACGACACGATTTAAAAATTTCAATTGAAAAAGCTCAATATGAAAAAGAAGGAGTTAATTTTATTACAGCACATTCATCAAAAGGTTTAGAGTTTGAGTATGTATTTATAAAAGGGGTAAATAAAAATGTGTGGGATCAACCGCAACGAAAAAATTATCATTTACCGCCAACTTTAATTCAGGGAAATGAAGGAGATTTTTTGGAAGAAAAACGACGATTATTTTTTGTTGCACTCACTCGAGCAAAGAAATTTGTAGAAGTTTCATATTCAAAATTTGATGCAAATGGCAAAGAGCTAGATACTTCAACATTTATTTCTGAAATGCAAACATGTGATGTTAGTGAAGAAGGCATTCAGTATTCGGAAGAGGAAGTGAATACTGTATTAGAACTAGAATTTTTAGGAAATATCGAGAAAAAAATAGAAGATATAGAATCTTCATTTCTTGATCCATTACTTGAAAATTACTCATTAAGTCCGACGCATTTAAATAAATATTTGCAGTGTGGAAAAAGTTTTTATTTCGAAAATTTATTACAAATTCCATCGAGCATGTCGTCGAGTGCAAGTTTTGGAAATGCTATTCATAAGGCATTAGAAGAGTCTACAAAATTTGCAATTAGCTCTGAAAATAAAGAATATAGTCTTGATGTTTTACTTGCAAGTTTTGGAAAAGCATTATTGAAAGAAAAATATTTATATTCAGATGATGAATATGAAAAATTAAAAAAACATGGAGAAGAAATTTTACCACAATATTTTAATAAATATTTACGAGATACAAAATTAACACATGCAATTCATACAGAAAAAGCTGTCTCAACAGGAGTGAAGTGTGAAAGTATAACAGTTCCAATAAAAGGAAAAATAGATAGAATAGATTATATAAATTCTACAGATGTAAATGTTGTAGATTATAAAACTGGAAAATCTGATAGTAAATGGACAAAAGAAAAATTATTGCCACCATGTGAAAAAAATAATGAGCTGGGTGGAGATTATTGGCGACAAATGATTTTTTATGCAATTTTATTAGAAAATAATCCAATAGCACCAAAAATTTTACAATCTGGATATTTTGATTTTGTAGAGCCTCAAAAAGGAGAATTTCATAAAGAGGTAATTTCTGTAACATTAGATGCGAAAAAGAAAGTTTTATCACAAATTGAAAGTGTGTATTCTTCTATTCAAGCGGGAATTTTTCATGAATGTGATGATGAAGAATGTGTGTGGTGTGGGTAAAATTTTTTTACATATAATAATTTTATAAAAATATTATGATAACTCTTATTTCCGCAATGGGACAAAACAATGAAATTGGTGTTGATAATAAATTGTTGTGGGATTTGCCTACTGATATGAAGCATTTTCGCACACGAACACAAAAAAAAACTGTTGTTATGGGGCGAAAAACATTTGAAAGTATTGGAATGGCCTTGCCTAATAGAAAAAATATCATTCTGACTCGAGATAAAAATTATGATATTTCAAATTTTAAAAATACATTTTTAGCACACAGTGTTCAGGAAATATTAGATATGCACGAAAAAGAAATACAAAAAAATCCTGAATATGAAATAATGATTATTGGAGGAAGTACTATATATGAAAGTTTTGTAGAATCTGCTACAAATTTATCTTTAACCTTTGTAGATGCTAATTTTTTAGAAGCAGATAGTTTTTTTCCAAAAATTAATTTTACACAATTTACAGAAATTTTATGTACAAATATTAAAAAAGATAAAAAAAATATATTTGATATGAAAATTTGTGAGTTTAAAAAAATAGAAAATATTGCATAAAAGAAAAAGATATGTAATAATATTTTCTTAAAAACAAATATATACCTGATATACCTGTATAAAAAAACTATTATTAATTTTTTTAGAAAAATATATGTTTGTGAATAATAAGAGTGTAGAAAATATTAAAAATATTAAAAATAATTTATTAAAAATTAGAGATAAAGAATTTCAGTTTCAATTTAGAAAAGAATTGAAAGCAATGTATATTTTAGTTAAAAATGCAAAAAATATTGTATTAATTTCTCACCAAAGACCAGATGGAGATACCTCTGGAAGTGCTATGGCATTGGCACATGTTTTAGAAAAATTTGGAAAAACGGTAACACTTTTTGATACAGATCCATTGCCGTCAGAATTTCATTTTACAGAAAAAGCATTAGAATATACTGCTGTTTTTGAGCCATTGAAATATGATTTAGCTATTTGTTTAGATGGAGGAACATATAAAATGTTTGGATTACATGAGGAATATCCAGAGCTGTTTAATCAAAAAACAGAAAAGCCAAAAATAATAAAAAAAATACCACTCATAAATATAGATCATCATGTTTCAAATGAAATGTATGGAGATGTAAATTTTGTAATTGGAACAGTTGCATCTACAACAATAATGGTTTCAAAAATTTTACGAGCATTGCAGTGGGAAATTTCTGCCGAAATGGCAACATGTTTGCAAATGGGATTATATACCG
Source organism: uncultured Candidatus Altimarinota bacterium (assembly GCA_947311245.1). Taxonomy (GTDB): domain Bacteria; phylum Patescibacteriota; class Gracilibacteria; order CAIRYL01; family CAIRYL01; genus SZUA-1403. The sequence goes on along the minus strand of CAMZKJ010000006.1, from coordinate 3,712 downwards.
ATACAGGGTCTTTGTTGCATTCTAATGCTACTGCGGAAACATTTGCGGAATCTTCATTTTTATTAAAAAAGGGTTCTGATTTAAAGGCAATTTCTAAAAATATTTTTCAAACAAAATCCTTAGAAAAATTAAAACTATGGGGAAGAATTTTATCTCGAATTTCACAAAATAAAGAAGGGGTTGCTTCTTCTTTTGTAACTCATTTTGATTTCCAACAAACACGGGCAAATTTAGATGATTTAACAGGAGTTGTGGATTATTTAAATGCAGTACCAGAATCATTATATTCTATTTTATTAACAGAGCGAAAAGATGGAAAAGTGAAGGGGTCTATGCGTACATTGCGAGATGATATTGATTTAACAAAAATTTCGAAAACTTTTGATGGAGGAGGACATAAAAAAGCATCTGGATTTGCAATTAAAGGGAAGTTGAAAACAGATTGTGAATGGAGAATTGAAAATGAAGAAGGGTATCCTGAAAATTTTAGAAGTGTTTCAATCGTATAAAAAATTAGGTACTATAAAATTATAAGTACACATTTTTTATTATGTATGTCTCACGAAAAAAAACAGGTTAATTTTAAAAAACATCAAGTATTGGAATATGAAAAAGAAAGTCTTTTGTTTTTAGAAGATTTACTTGCTGATATTCCAAAAAATATAAAAAAATTGGAAGCAAGAAAAAATCATTTTGCACAAGCACATAATATTCCGACTTTAAAAAATCGTGAATTAATTGTTGCTGCACAAAAAAATAATATTACTATTCCTCCTGCACTTTTAGCGGTTATTCAAAAGCGAGCGGTGCGAACGGTTTCTGGAGTTTCTCCTATAGGAATGCTTACAAAGCCATTTGAATGTCCTGGGAAATGTACATATTGCCCAACAGAAGACAGAATGCCAAAGAGTTATATGAAAAATCAGCCTGCCGCAGCACGAGCATTACGAAATAATTTTGACCCTTTTGATCAAGTAAAAAATAGAATTATATCTCTTGCAGAATCTGGGCACCCTGCAAGTAAAATTGAAATTATTGTAATGGGAGGAACATGGAGCTTTTTGCCGAAAACATATCAAAGCTGGTATATAAAAAATATTTATGAGGCAGCAAATAGTTTTGATGAAAAAAATAATATTATAAAGGCTGACGATGGTTTTATTGACCCTGTTAGAAATAAAAAAAATCCAGCGTTATTTGTAGATTTTGACGGGGTTATTGCAGATTCATATAATTTCGTTTTTGGAAATTCTATACAATTATTGCAAGAGGCAGGAGTTAATATAAATGCAGATGGTGTAAAATCTATTTTTACACAGCCGAATGTATGGAATTTTGAAGGTGCCGATTCTGTAAAAGAAAAATTATCATATTTAGAAGAAGAAAAATATTGTGAAGAAGTTTCTCTTTTTTCAGATATAGTTCCTTTAATGCAGACACTTTCTCAATATTTTGATTTAATAATTGTTTCGGCAAATCAAAAAATAGTGATTGAAAAATTTTTGAAAAAACATTTTATTTCTGGTTTATTTAAACAGGTCGTTGGGAGAGATGCAGAAATTGCAAAAAGTGAAACAATGGCAAATATTTTGAAGGAGTATAATCAAAAAGCCTGTGAAACATTTTTTATTGGAGATACAATTTCTGATATGAAAGAAGGGAAATTAGCAGGAATAAAAACTTTAGCAGCAGGGTGGGGGAAAATATTTTCTGCCGAAGAATTTGAAGAATATAATGAAAAAGAAAATTTGGAAATTTTTAGAATTTGCTCCACAATAAAAGATTTAGAACAATTATTAGACTTAGATGAAACGCATTTAAAAGCAGGGAAAAAAGAAGGAGATATTTTATTGAAAAAATCTGATGAATTTTCAAAAAAAATAATTAGTTTAGAGGAGATTGAAAAAAATTCTAAAACAAAAAGTTTATCGGAATTGCAACGAATAAATGAAACTGCTTCACATAGAATTATCGGATTAACTTTAGAGACTCGTCCAGATTTTATTACAGAAGATGAGCTTATTCGAATGAGAAATTATGGGTGTACTCGAATTGAAGTGGGAGTGCAAACATTAGATGATGATATTCAAAAATTAACAAAACGAGGACACGGGCGAAAAGAAGTAATTCGAGCAATGAAGAGAATGAAAAATTTTGGATTTAAAGTTTGTTTTCATTTAATGCCTGGATTGCCTGGTTCCACTCCAGAAAAAGATTTGGAAATGATGAAAGAGGTTTTTGAAAATCCAGATTTTAGACCAGATTTTATAAAGATTTATCCGTGTATGGTTTTGCCAACTTCTGAATTGGAAGGGATTTGGAATGCAGGAAATTTTAAGCCAATGCATGATAAAGAATTGGTAAAATTATTAGTGAGATTTCAATCGTATGCTCCAGAGTGGACACGAATTATGCGGTTAATGCGAGATATTCCTGCTACAAATATTTTAGATGGGGCAAAGTTTTCTAATTTGCGACAAATCTTGCAAGAACAACCCAAAAAATTATTAGAAATTGTAGGAGAAGAATTTTATAATGCAAATAATTTGGCAGAAAAATCTAAAAATTTATTTAGAGATATTCGTTCGCGAGAAGTTGGATTTTCAGATAAAAAACCAGAAAACCCTGTTTTAAAAAGACGGAATTATGATGCATCAGATGGACAAGAAGTATTTTTAAGTTTTGAAAGTGATGATGAATCTCAACTTTTTGCATTATTGAGGCTTCGAAATCCTGAAGAAGTAATAGGGGAAAAAGTTGAAGAAATAAAAAATAAAGAATTTAGAGATGTTTTAAGAAATTCTGCACTCATTCGAGAAGTTCATAGTTACGGATCAGAAATTTCTGTTGGAGAAGGAAGTGGTGGTGAAGATGTAGGACAACATAGAGGTCTTGGAAGGAAATTGATTGAAGAGGCTGAAAAAATAGCTTGTGAAGAATGGAAAAAAGAAAAAATGGTAATTATCGCAGGAATTGGTACGCGAGAGTATTATAGAAAATGGGGATATGAAGAAGTGTGTGGTTATATGGTGAAGGCATTGTAGGTTGACTTTTTATCTATCAGACTTCGGAAGGTGAGTATACTTCTGGTTGTAGAGAATATTGGCTTAATTAACCTTTGATGGGTGCTAAAAAAGAGAAAAGAAAAGAGGTAAACTACTCTACTCTTTAAAAAAGTACAAAACAGAAAAAAATCTCTTTTAATGTTGGAAAATATGTGCTAGAATGATTTGAAGCTTTAAAAATGAGTTTTCAAAAAAATAAAAATAAAAACTTTTGACACAAACAAAAATGCAAAATAGAATTTTCAGCAACGCAACGCAACGCAACGCAACGCTTTAGCACAAGCTTTGCGTTTAGCGTTTTTATTCCATACTATTTATCCTCAAGGGGGATAGATAGATTTTTTGGTATATAAATCTTTTTTATATATTCAAAAAAAATGACCAATTTCTAAAGAAGTCATAAAACTCATTGTTTAGAAATTTTATATAAAATTCTCTATATGTTTTTTTAACCAACACAAATATGACAAAGAGAGTAAAAAAATCTTTCCGTGAGAAAGTAAAAGACAAAGCAGTACCTTTAGGGGTTACAGCTTTGGTTATGGGAGGAATAGCTTCTGCAGCGTTAGATGTTCCAACCGTTGCAACTATTAAATCTGGAGCAACAATTTTAGCTGCTGATATAATTAAGTTTTCTGAGGCAATTG
>CAMZKJ010000005.1 GCA_947311245.1 uncultured Candidatus Altimarinota bacterium | reverse complement strand
TCCCAAGGGTATGGCTGTTCGCCATTTAAAGCGGTACGCGAGCTGGGTTCAGAACGTCGTGAGACAGTTTGGCCCCTATCTGCTGTGATCGTTGGAGAATTGAGAAGAGCTGCTCCTAGTACGAGAGGACCGGAGTGGACGAACCACTGGTGTACCGATTGTTCCTGTCAAGGGCATTGTCGGGTAGCTACGTTCGGAATGGATAACCGCTGAAAGCATCTAAGCGGGAAGCCAACTTCAAGATAAATTTTCCCTATAGCCTCCTGGGAGAACACCAGGTTGATAGGTGCTCGGTGTACGCATAGCGATATGTTAAGCCTAGGCATACTAACAGGCGATTGCTTTTTTAATTAATTCTACTGTTGCGTTTCAAATAGCTCTCGAAAGCTTTTAGTTTTTCGAAAGTGAAAGTCTTCGAGACTTTTTGAAATATTTGGCAAACAGCCTCTCTTTTTACATTGATATAATATATAAAAAAATATAAACTTCTATTCGTTAATTTCACAGTCTTTTACAAAAAGATCGTGTCTTGGTGGTTATTGAGAAAGGGGTACACCTGATTCCATTCCGAACTCAGTAGTTAAGTCTTTCATCGCTGATGGTACTTGGGGCCTTGCCCCTGGGAGAGTAAGTCGCCGCCAAGACACGGTTTTTTTGTAAATATACAAAAAAGTCTATAGTTTGTTATTGTATTAACAGATTATAGACTTTTTTTAGTATATATTTCTTAATAAAATATAAATATTTATTTGAATAAAAGAGTCATAAACATTATCATCGCACTGTAAAAATTACATTTTAAATAATATTAATAATAAGTAATGTCTTTTTCAAAAGAATTATCAGAAGGAATATGGAATTTTTTTCCAAAAATAAAAACTATTCCTCCTTCAAAGAAAAAACGATTTTTTTCAACATATGGACTTGCAAATATTTCTGCAAAGTCCTTCTTTGTTTCGGATTATTTGCGAAGACAAGCACCTCACCATCTTTTTTATATTGTAGAAAAAAACAGTGAAATAATAGAGTATTCTCATTTATTTACATCTTTTTTATCAAATGAATATTCTACATGTTATCTTGGAGTTTCTTCTATAGAAAAAGATATTGAACGAGATAAGTTTTTATTAGCAAATAAAATTGCAGAAAAACAAAAAACTATTTTCTTCCTTTCTCGTGAACAAGCTATGGATTTATATCCACATTCTATAAGTTTGAGTCATAAGAAGTTTTTACTAAAAAAATCTGATATGCTTACGCATTCGGTTTTATTTAAAAAACTTGAAACAGCAGGATATAAACATTCATATTCTCAGCACTATTTAGAAGAAGGGGAATTTATTAAAAAAGGAGAACAAATTATTATTTTCCCATTAGGAGCAAAGAGTGAAATTGTTATCAGTTTTAATTTTGATGTAATTGAAAAAATTGAAAGCATAGATTCTGTGCAAAATATGAATATACAAGAAGAAATAAAAGAACAAGAAATTTTAGCGGTTGGAAATGAAGAACTCACTTCAAAATTAACAGATTTAATAACGGCAAAAGATTTATTATTTATAGAAGAGTTTTCGGATTTAAATGAAGATTTTCAAAATATATTATTACAAAGTCCTGCAAAAATAATTGAAAATTCTGTATTTCCTATTAATCAAGTAGAAAGTTTACATTTACGATTTTTGTCACTTTTAAAATTTTACAATATTCCAGACTTTTTAAATGATTTACGAGAAAAAATTAATACAGGTTGGAAAACTATTTTAGTAACAAAACGATTTGAAGAAATTAAAACAATTTTTGAAGAAGAAAATATTCCATTTTCTTCAAAGTTTGATTTATTTTCTCCTATTGCTTTAGTCGATGCTGGAAATGCAGAATTTGTACCTCCTTCATTTCAAAATCAAGAAGAGAAAATTTTATTTTTAACAGATAGAGAAGTTTTTCAAATGAAAACACAGCAAAAACGATCTGAAAATAATCAAGATATGAATGATTTTCTAGCGAGTTTAAAAGCTGGAGATTTCGTAGTACATGCAGATCATGGAATCGGAAAATTTTTAGGAATTGCGGAACAGGAAATTTCTGGTATTACACGAGAATATTTAGAACTTGAATATTTAAAAAATGATAAACTTTTTGTTCCAATTGCGTATGCAGATAAAGTTTCAAGATATTTAACATCAGAAGACTCTCAACCAAAATTAACAAGATTAGGAGGAAAAGAATGGAGCAAATCTCAATCAAAGGCAAAAAAAGAAACAGCAGAAATGGCAAAAGAATTGCTAGAGCTATATGCAAAACGAGAAAAAGCACATGCGTATCAATGTAATGAAGATTCCGAGCAAATGAGTGAATTTGAGGCAGCATTTCAATATTCTCCGACTCCTGGACAGTTAGCGGCAATTAGAGATATAAAAAAAGACTTAGAGGGGAAAAAACCAATGGATAGGCTTGTTTGTGGAGATGTTGGATTTGGAAAAACAGAAGTCGCAATGCGTGCTGCTTTTAAAGCTGTAGAAAATGGATTACAAGTTGCAGTAATTGCACCTATTACTATTTTAGTAGATCAACATTATAAAAGTTTCAAGTCTCGAATGGGGGATTTTGGAATTGTAATAGAGGAAATTTCTCGATTCAAAAGTATAAAAGAACAAAAAATTATTTTAGAAAAAGCAAAAGCAGGGAAAATTGATATTTTAATTGGAACTCATCGATTGTTATCTCCAGATGTAAAATTTCATAATTTAGGATTATTGATTGTAGATGAAGAACAACGATTTGGGGTAAAGCAAAAAGAAAAAATTAAAAATATGAAAAAAGGAGTTCATATTTTAACAATGACAGCAACACCTATCCCGAGAACATTAAATTTAGCATTGCATAATTTGCGAGATATTTCGACCATTACGACTCCTCCACCAGGGCGACTTCCAATTCTAACTGAAGTTCGAAAATTTTCAGATACTTTGATTGTAGAGGTGATTAAAAAAGAATTAGAGAGGAAGGGGCAAATTTATTTTTTACATAATCGAGTTGAAACAATAGAATCAATGGCAGATAAGTTAAGATTGCTGGTTCCAGAGGCAAGTTTTGTTGTTGCTCATGGGCAATTAAATTCTCATGAACTGGAAGATAAAATTGAAAGCTTTAAATCTGGAAAATTTGATGTTTTAATTTCTTCTACAATTATTGAAAATGGTATAGATTTACCAAATGCAAATACAATGATTATAAATAATGCAGATAGATTTGGGTTATCTCAATTATATCAATTGCGTGGACGGATTGGACGAAGTAGTAGGCAAGCATATTCTTATCTTTTATATAATAAAGATAAATTACCTATGGATTCTAAAAAACGATTAAGAGCAATTGTGGAAGCATCAGAATTGGGGAGTGGATTTCAATTATCAATGAGAGATTTAGAAATTCGTGGAGCTGGAGATGTTTTAGGTATTTCTCAAAGTGGGACAGTGAATTCTATAGGAGTGAATCATTTTTTAAAATTATTAAGTAAAGAAATTAAAATTTTAGAAAAACAATCAAAATTTGATGCTACTGAGAAAGGTAAAAAAATAAAATTGGAAGAAGTTATAGAAGATGTGCAAATAGAAATTCCATTAAATGCATTTGTTCCCAGTTTTTTTATTCCCAGTACAAAAGAAAAAATTCTTATATATCAACGATTCGCATCTATTGAAGATATCGAAACCTTGCATGAATTATCGGAAGAGCTTTCTGAAGAATATGGAAGATTACCAGTAGAAGTTAGAAATTTAGTAAAAATTTTAGAAATAAAAATCCTAGCAAAAAAAGCACTTGTAAAAGCAGTAAAATTTCAGGGAGATAATGTTGAGTTACATTTAGCAAAAAGCGTGACAGCAAAAGAAATTATGCAGTTATTAGAAGTGCAACCAAATTGGACAATTTCTGGAAGTACTCTCGTATTACCACAAAAACAATTAGGATTAGATTTTGTGGGGGTTATTGAAAAAGCATTAGGATGTTTAGTGAAGGAGTAAGTTTTTTGTTTGTTACTATTATATACATTATTTATTTTTATGTTTACACATCAGCATCAAGACGGAAAAGCACGAGTAGGACTATTACAGACGCCACATGGAGATATTCAAACTCCTGTATTTATGCCAGTGGCTACAAGAGGTGCAATAAAGGCTTCGGTTGGGTTTGATGAATTAGAAAATTTAGGAGCTCAAATTTCTTTAGGAAATACATATCATTTGCATTTACGACCAGGTTCAAAATTAATAAAAAAAATGGGAGGATTGCATAAATGGGAGCGATGGAATAAACCAATTTTAACTGATTCTGGAGGGTTTCAAGTTTTTTCAATTCAAGGAAAAAAAATTACAAATGATGGAGTTTGGTTTAATTCTCATATAAATGGAGATTTATTTTATTTAGATGCAGAAACATCTATGCAAATTCAAATAGAATTAGGGTCAGATATTTTAATGGCATTTGATGAATGTCCGCCAAATGTTCCAGATTTTGTTGCAATTGAAAATGCAGTAAATAAAACAACGGCATGGGCAAAGAGATCAATAGATTATTTTGCCAAACAATATGATTTAAAAACTCCTACAACAGAGAGACCACAATTATTTGGAATTATTCAAGGTGGGGCATTTGAAGAATTGCGGAAAAAAAGTTTACAAGAAATTACATCGCTTCCATTTGATGGATTTGCAATGGGGGGATTAGCAGTTGGTGAAACAAGTGAAGTAATGTATCAAGTATTGGAAGAAATTGTAGAATTTATGCCAGAAAAAAAAGCGAGATATTTAATGGGAGTTGGAACTCCAGAAAATTTATTAGAAGCAATTGAACGGGGGGTCGATATGTTTGATTGTGTTCTTCCTGCACGAAATGCACGACATGGTAGTGTATTTACAAAAAAAGGAGTCATAAAAATAAAAAATGCAAAATTTGCAGAAGACTCAAGTGTTTTAGATCCAGAATGCAAATGTGAAGTATGTGCAGAGAAAAAATGTACACGAAGTTATATTCATCACTTATTAAAAGTTGGTGAAAGTTTAGGACAAAAATATGCAACTATTCATAATTTATTTTTCTATCAAGAATTAATGAGTAATGCACGAAATGCAATTTTTGAAAATAAATATAAAGAATTTAAAAATAACTTTTTAGAACAATATTTATAATAGATCTGTAAAAATAGCTAAAACTCTTTATACAAACTCTTATATAAAGAGTTTATTAGTATAGAGAAAACTTGTTTTAATAATATTTCTATAAAATTGCAAATTACCTATTGTGTATATATTAAAATAGTGGTAAAATAATATGATATTAAAATATAATAATAAATATCATATATAAATACTCACTTTTTTACATACATACAAAATGCTAAATATTTTAAAAAAATCACTTTTTTATGTTGGTGCTATTGCTGCGATTTTTGCAGGAGGAGCCGCATCAGCAGCTGATATAGATATCAGTATAGAAAAAACTGCCTCGGTTTCTCAGGTTATACCAGGAGATTCAATTACTTATACATTAGAGATTAAAAATCTTGCAGATGTTGCTGTACCAGTTAGTACAATTAAGGATTTTATCTCAAATAAAAATATTGATTTATTCTCTACTTCATTTACATATGAAAATTCAAATGATACGTGTAGCGTAACAAGAGATCCAGATCCTTTAGTTGCATTGTTTCAAGGGGATTATATTTATTGTGATATTGCAGAAATTCTTCCAAATACATCACGAACAATTACATATACAGTGCCTGTAAATAATAATGCAGTAATAGGGGAAGAAGTTAAAAATTCTGCAACTATTACCACAGAAGGAGAGCTTGATTCGCTAAAAGCAAATAATAGATCAAGTACTTCAACAGCAATTGTAAGCTCGATTAACGTTGCAGAAAGTGATCTTTCTCTTACGAAGTCTGTAAATAAATCAGTTATACAGTCTGGAGAAACAGTTGAATATACACTAGTATATAACAATATCGGATCATTAGCTGCAGAAAATGTTCTAATAAAAGATTTGTTTGATGCAAATTTTAATCCAGATAGTTTTACTTTGTTAACTCCTACTAACGGTATATGTGCGGTAAAACAAGATCCAGATCCTTTAGTTGCAGTATTTCAAAATGGATATATAGAATGCTCTATTGGAAATATTGTAGATAATACAGATCATATAATTAAATATACACTTACAACAAAGCCCAATATTACAAATGGAACACAATTAAAAAATACGGCAACAATTTCTTCAGATAATGAAAGTAATAGTTCTGATAAAACTAATAATTCAGATAGACAAACTATTGTTGTGCAAAATACGGAGCGAACAAGTGATGTACGAGTTGAGAAAGTTTCAGATAAAACGGAGGTAAAATCTGGAGAAACCGTTGAGTATACTCTTTCGTATCAAAATACAAAAAGAGACGGAACAGATTTATTGACCGCTACAAATGTAATAATTAATGATATATTTGATAATGCATTATTAGACTCCTCGACATTTATGCTTGTATCTCCCGCAGGTGCAAATTGTAAAATTTCATATAATAACGATCCTTTAGTTGCCTTGTTTCAAGGGGATTATATTTCGTGTGAATTAGGAGATATTTCTGATGAAACGGTATATGAAATTAAGTATACACTTAAAACAAAAACAGGTCTTGCAGATGGCACAACAATTACGAATACTGCAGTAATTAAATCAGATAATGAAACAGAAACAACAGATCTGACAAATAATAGAGATAGTAATACGGTTACAATTAATAATATTGTTCCAACAACTACACCGGTTCCAACAACCACACCGGTTCCAACAACCACACCGGTTCCAACAACCACACCAGTTCCAACAACTACACCAGTTCCAACAACTACGCCAAATACTCACGGAACGTCAACATCAACATCTAGTAGTGGTTCGGGAGGAGGATGTAATACAGACTCAACAATTGAGTTAAGTATTAATGCATTTGTTAAACAGAAAGGTGAAAAAGATTCAAAATATTCAGATGCAACAGAAAAACAAATTGCAACTATTGCAAAAAACACTGATTCTGAACTCACATATAAAGTGATTATTTTAAATAAAGGAACTTCATATGCGCATAATACAAAAGTTGAAATGAAATTTGAGTCAGAAAATATTCAACAATCTGACATTACAAATATTGAAGGAGCAAAATTGAACAAAGGTATATTTATTCTTGAAGATCCAATTTCATCAAATGGAAATCTTTCATTTACATTTGATGTAAAATTAAAAGCAAAAGAAGGAAATGCTCAATCGAAACTTACAATTAAATCTTTTGAAATAGATTATAAATGTCCTAACGTTAAAAAATCTGAAGGAGTTGGGAAATTTGATATCGTATATATGAAAGCTGGCGATATTGTATCAGAAACAGTTACTCCTACTCCTACACACTTAGTAGCTTCAACATCTACAGAAGAAGCATATAGACTTACAAAAACAGCTGATAAATCTGAAGTAAAAGCAGGAGAAATAATTACATATACGTTATCATTAAAAAATATAGGTTCGGAAGATTTGAAAAATGTAATGCTGTTTGATATGTTTCCAAAAGAATATTTGGAGCCAGTAAATGGTTCAGAAAAAAGATTGGTTGATCCTACAACTCTTAAATTTAAACGTAAATTTTTACCAGTTGGCGACACGTTTACAAAAACGGTTACTATGAAAGTCAAATCTCATATTTTAGCAGGAACAGAAATTAAAAATATTTTAAAAGCGGGTTCTCAAACAATTGAAATGAAAAAAATGGCAGAAACAACAACAACGGTTGTATCGAGCCAACAAGGAAGTCTTCAAAATTTGTATACTCCAAACAGTAATACCAGTACAGTTACAAGACCTCGTAAGTTAATTCAAACTGGTTTAGATGCTCCAATGATTCCATTTGGATTAGCACTTATGTTTGCTGGGTTATATATATATAACAGACGAAGAATAGTGTAATATTATTAAAAAATATAAAAATAATATAATTTAAAAAAGTGAATGCATATTTGCATTCACTTTTTTTTGTAAATAAATGTGGTCTATAGAGTTTTTACCCAAAATATTTTGTAAATAAATATGTTTTTAAATCTGAAATTTTTATTCGCTCTTGTTTCATTGTGTCTCGGTCTCGCACTGTAACGGTATTATCTTCTTTTGTATCGTAATCAACAGTGATACAAACTGGCGTTCCAATTTCGTCTTGTCGTCGATATCGTTTTCCAATTTGTCCTCCTTCATCGTATTCACATGCTCCAAAGCTTTGAAGATCTTGTAAAATTTCTTTTGAAATTTCTGGTAGTCCGTCTTTTTTCATAAGTGGTAATATTGCAACTTTTACTGGTGCAATAGCTGGTTTTAAATGTAAAACAGTTCGGCTTGTTCCGTCTTCTAATTTTTCTTCTTCGTAAGCAGAAGTTAAAATAGCTAAAAATGTTCGTCCAAGTCCAAATGTCGGTTCTAACACATGAGGAGTATAGACTTCATTGGTTTGAGGATCTCTATATTCTAATTTTTTCCCAGAAAATTTTTGATGTTGAGATAAATCAAAATCTGTTCGATATGCACACCCATATAATTCTTTTTGTCCAAAAGGAAAATCAAACTCAATATCGAATGTTCGTTTTGAATAATGCGATAATTTTTCTGGAGCATGTTCAATCGCATGACATTTTTTCGAATCAAGCCCAACAATTTCACACCAATTATCAATATCTTTTGACCATGCATCAAATTGTGCATTGATATGGTTTCGAGATTCTTCGTCCCAATCGTTAATATGCCCTAAACTCATTAATTTTTCTTTGTTTTCTGTCCAGTTTTTTGGTGGAGAGAAAAAATATTCAATTTCCATTTGTTCAAATTCTAATTGTCGAAAAATGAAATTCCCTGGTGTAATTTCATTTCGAAATGCTTTTCCAATTTGAGCGAGTCCAAATGGAACTTTTGCTCGAGTGTTATCTACAACATTTTTAAATTCAAGAAATATTGCTTGAGCTGTTTCTGGTCGTAAATATACAAAATTATCATCTCCTGCTTTTGCAGTTTTACTGAGTTCTGTTTTAAACATGAGATTGAATTTTCGTGCTTCTGTTAAGTTTTCACTTTTACAATTTGGGCATTGTAAATTATTATCTTTAATAAGTTTTGTAACCGCTTCATCACTCATTCCCTCGCAATCCATTTTTAGGCTATCTTCTACAAGATGGTCTGCTCTAATTCTAGCCTTACAATCTTTACAATCAATTAATTGGTCGTTAAATCCTGCAACATGCCCACTTGCTTCCCAAGCTTTTGGGTGTAAGAAAATATCTCCATCTATTCCCATAATATCAGAACGGTTTTCAACAAAGTTTTTCCACCATAAATCTTTAATATTTTTTTTTATTTGTGAACCATATGGTCCGTATGAATATGTATTTCCAAATCCTCCATAAATATCTGATCCTAAAGAAACAATTCCTCGTCTTTTACAAAGAGATTGAATTTGTTGCATCGTTGGCATTGGTTTCGTCATGTTTAGTGTAATTAAATATTGTAATAATTTTATAATACTCTGTTTATATGTGTATTACAAAATATTATATGTTTTAAGTTGAAAAATCTGTAAAATTTTGATATAATAATCTGAAATATTGTTTTATTTTTGAGATTATCTATGATACACAGCACATGTAATTCATTTTTAAATTTTTGTGAGAATAGGGTTTTGTTTATAAGAGAGGATTTTGGAGAGTGTGATGAAAAACGTATGAGTTGTTATGTATTAAAAGATACAGATGTTCAAAAATTAAAAGTGTTAAATCCTGAGTATTTTGATAATTTGTCTATTGCAGAGTTAATAGCTCTCGGTACTGTTTTAAAAAAATTAAAAGATAAGTCATTTGGCTTTTTGAAAGAAAAAGATCTTAAGACATTTCATAATAAAAAATCTCCACATCTCTCATTGCAAAAAAAATCGGAAACCAGATTGGAAACAAAAGAGGTAACCGAGAACTTACAAGCGATTCAAACCTTTATTGAACAATATTATTCAGATATTGTAAAAAAATATCCATTTTCTTGGACAGAATCTCTTCCTGTGAATGCTGTTGATTTGGCACTTACTCAAACTTCTATTTGTAGTTCTATTTCAGAGTTAATACGAGAATATTTAAAGCAAATGAATATAAATTCAAAATTAGTAATACGCAATAACTCTATTCACCATTCTATAGTAGTAGAGCTGGGAGAAATAGATGGGAAAAAAGTTGCACTATTGATGGATGTTAATACAGGAGGAGAGAGTGCCTATGAAAAAAAAGGTGTAAGAGTTTGGGATTGGAGAAAAACTCCAGATGTCTCAGAGCCTTTTTTGATAGAGAGTTTGGATGATTTAACAAATATAAATATTGTATCAACAGAAACTCATGACGAAGTAATACGTGGAAATCAAAGCTTTTACTCTGTTAAATATGAAGATTCTAAATTATTTTTTAAAGCATTAAGTGAATACAACAGAGCAAAGAAATTGCAAAAAAGTAAAAATTTTTCTGAAGCAAAAAAATATTTTGATAGATGTGTTTTACAGCTAAAGCAGGTTATAGAAAGACTTCCGGTTGGGCATCCTTTGGTTGTTAATGCACAAAGTAGACTTAAGAAATTATTAGAAAAATTATAAGCTTTTGATTAAAACTCTTTTTTCAAAAAAGCTAAAGATTGTTGTATTACTTCTTTTTTGTGGGCAGTTTCTTCGAATGAATGAGAGGCATTGTTTATAGTTTTTAAAATAATGTTCTTATTATTTTGTGCGAGATGTTTGCTGTAAGATATAGGCACGACATTGTCCTTGTTCCCATGGAGTATTAATGTAGGAATTGTTGTTGTCTCCAAAAATGAAGAACTATATTTTTCTATATCTTTATAGAAATCTGAAGTTATTATCAAATCTCCCCATGGGTTAAAAATATGCAAACCTTGCTCAAAATCACTCTGCATTTTTGTACTTAATTCTTGAGATCCAGGAATGAGCGGTATAATCTTGTTGGATTGTTTCGTATAAAAAATATTTTCATATTGTAGGCACGGATACCACGCTATTATTTTTTTTATATTTTTTACAAAAATAGGATTCTGGTCTAGGAATATGGATAACATTAAGGCTCCATGGCTTGCACAAATAGGAATAATTTTAGACTGTGGATAGTTGCTCGTTACAAGTGTAAAAATTTCTTTAATATCTGAAATTTCTTTAGCAGGTGTGATATTGGTATCAGACTTAGATTGCCCATGTCCGGTAAAATCAAAAGTAAGTATTCCACATCCTTTATGTGAGGCTTGTAGTAAAGTTGTTATGTGTGGAGTTGTGGCATCAAATTCAGAAATGCAGGAAGATGATCCAAATCCATGAAAAAATATATAGATATCTTCGGAGTTAGCTGGTTTTTTAAATTTTTTATAAAGTGTGTAATGCATATTTCTGTGGGAGGTATATTCACTGTGTATACAAACTGTAATGAGAATCCCTTTTTGCGTCAAATATTTACTGTTTCATGTATTGAAAATTAAAAAATATTTTATAGAAATTTTAAATAATAACTTTTATCCAGAAAAAAAAGAAAAAGCATATTCTTATATTTTAGAAAAATATCAATTACATTCAAATGAAGTTTTGGTAGTAGGGGATAATTATGATAATGATATTGAGCCTGCAGAAAGATTGGGTATTAATGTGATTTTTTAAAATTTTGATATAAGAAAGTTTGAAGAAAAATTACTTACAGAGTATTCTATTGATACTAAAATTTTACGTATACTTAAAATGATTCTTCTCGCCCATTGCCCAGATTCAAAAGGACTTGTTGCTAAAATTTCAACATTTTTTGCTTCAGATAATTTAAATATTTTAAAGCTAGAAGAGCATACAGAGCGTGGTCAGTTTTTTATTAGAATACACTCTACCACGCCACAAAATATTGAGGATTTTTCTGAAAAATTTAAAAAATTAGCAGAAGAAATTCAGATGGAATTTTCTACTTTTTCAGTAGAGAAAAAAACAAAAGTTGTACTTTTTTGTTCTGCAACTTTGCCAACTCCGCTAGAAATTGTTTTAGCAGAGGTTTCTGAATCGTTACCAATCCAAGTTGTTCATATTATCAGTAATCATGAAATTATAAAACCAATTGCAGAAAAATTTAATATTAATTTTTCATATGTTCCAAGTGTAAAAAATAATCTGCACGAGCAAGAGCATATAAAAATTTTAGAAAATCTTGATTATGATGTCATTTGCTTAGCTCGGTACATGAAAATAATTTCAGATGATTTTTTACAAAAAATATCAAAACCAATAATAAATATTCACCATTCTTTTTTACCATCTTTTATAGGAGGAAAACCATATGAAATGGCATTTGACAGAGGGGTTAAATTAATTGGTGCAACTTCGCATTTTGTAACAAAAGACTTAGACGAAGGTCCAATTATAGCCCAAGATGTGTTTCACATTGGGCATAATTTATCTGTAGATGAAATGAAAAAAGAAGGTGCTAATATTGAGAAAAAAGTTTTTTCAGAAGCGCTTAAAAAGTTTGCTCAGCATAAAATAATTGAGTGGAATGGTCGTGTTATTGTATTTGGCTAAAAATATCTATATTTAAATATTTATTTACATTTTTCACATTCCAATCCAATCATTGTAAGTGAATGAGAGTATAATTTTACTCCATGTTTTTCGGCAATTTCTTTTTGTAAATTTTCTATTTCTTCGCTGTAAAACTCAATAATATTTCCACAATTTTTACAAAAAATATGATCATGATGTTCTTTGTGAATTTCATATTTTATCTCCCCATTCGGAAGTACTATTTCGTCTAAAATATGCTTTTCTTTTAATGCTTTTACAGTTCTGTAAACAGTGATGTCTCCAATATTTTCAGAAGCATTTGGACTATTCATATTATTTTTTTCTACAACTTCTTCTACTTTTTTTATACATTCTTTTAATGAAAAATGATGCGTAAAATTTTGAATAACACCTAGAATTATTTCTCGTTGCTGTGTTTTATTTCCTTTAAATAAAATTTTTTGCTTGGCTAATACATTATCTACCAATATTTTTTTTGCCAAATCTCGACTCAGCATAAATCGTGCATTGTTTACTTCTATCAAAAGTGGTTGATTTGTATTAATTTCATTTTTCACAACAGAAATTAAGCTTTCAGAGTCAATTCCAATATTGTTTAAGTATTTTTTTTCTTCTTCGTTTCCACATCGCTCTAAAACAATAACTGTTTTATTTTGTATTTCATGTAAATGTTTCATATGTTTTTATAAAAAATATGTTGCTATAGTAAATGCTATAAATGCAAAAATCCATGCGATTATAAATGGATATGCAATTGAAAATAAGGCCCATCCATTTCCAAGCTCTCCTCTAATAACTCCAACCACTGCCATGCAAGGAGTATATAATAATACAAAGATGATAAGTGCTAATGCCGTAGGAAAGCTGAAATTTTCAGAATTTTTAATATTTTCTTGTAACGATTGTTCTTCGTCTGTTGCGTTATACAGCTGTGCAAATGTTGTAACTATTACTTCTTTTGCAGCAATTCCAGATAAAAGTGCTGTTGAAATTTTCCAATCAAAATCCATTGGTGCAAAAATTGGCTGAATGGCTTTTCCAATGCTTGCTCCGTACGAATGTTCTATCGCAAAGTTTTCTTGTCCTTTTGGCATTTCGACCTGTGGAAATGTGAATAATCCCCACAAAACAACACTTACTGGTAAAATAAATGTTCCAGCTTTTACTATAAACATTTTTGCTTTTTGCCATGCTTCTTTTGTTGCTTTTATAATATTTGGAAGTATTAGATTTGGCATTTCATAACTTTTTAATTTTTGTTGTTGTCGTGGGTTATACACAATATTTAACAATTTCCCAGTCATAAACGATACCAAAATTCCTAGTAAATAAATCCCAAATAATACTTCTCCTTGATACTGTTCAGGAATAAAGACCGCAAGCAGTAACGTATAAACAGGAAGCCTTGCCCCGCAACTCATAAATAAAGACATCATTGTTACAATTACTTGCTCTTTTTTTGTTTCAAAACTTTTAATAGCCATTATAGACGGAACATTACACCCAAATCCCATAAGAAGTGGCACTGATGCTTTTCCAGAAACTCCTATTTTTTCAAAAAATATATCGAATAAAAATGATGTTCGTGCTAAGTATCCACTTTCTTTTAAAAGCGATAAAAAGAAGAATAATATAACAATATTTGGAAGAAAAATAAGTGTTCCACCAACTCCTGCCACAATTCCATCAACCAAAAGAGATGTTAATAAATTATCTGGTAGCACAGAGCTTAAATACGTTTGCAGCGCTGAAGTTTGAGCATCTATAAAATCCATTGGAATTGCTCCAACCGTAAATGTCATTTCAAAAATGAAATACAATACAATGAAAAATGTTAGAATCCCAAAAAAAGAATGAAGTAATATTGCATCAATCCAACTTATTTTTACTTTTTTTGTATTTTTTGTATTTTTTTCTCCCTTTTGAGATAAAAGATGTTTTGCAAATATATTTGAAATATATTTATTTTGCTCTGCTAAATTTGCAAATGTTTTTGGAATGTTAAGAGTGTAATTCTCTTTGTTCTGTTCTCCATCTATAGTTCTATTTATGTTATTTATTTTTTCAAAAAATATTTCTTGGAATTTTGAATTGCTCAACCTTTCTACATCGTTATAAAAAACATGCAGATTAAGCTCTTTCGACAATATTGTATAAAATTCTTCACCAAGATTTATATCTGTTTTTTTTGTGTTAAAAAATAAAATTGGCTGAATTCCTTTTTTTTGCAAATCAAGAGTTAAAGAAAGAGATTGCTTCCATTGTCCTGCATTTATTACTTGTACAAACACAGTGTTTTCTTCCATCATGGCATTTTCAATGCTATTCCACGCAATTTTTTCTTCTCCTTTTCTGTCTTCAAAATTGTAGACACCTGCAATGTCACAAATTGTATAGTGTGCATATTTTTCATTTTTAACATGTGATTCAACTGTTGCAATGGTTGTTCCTATGTAATTTCCTGTTTTTTGTCTTTCTCCGGTAAGTGCGTTAAACACCGTTGTTTTTCCAACATTTGGATTTCCTATTAAATAAATTTTTTTTTGAGACATTTGAATGATTTTATAAGCCAAAATTGAAATACTATTTCAGTTTATAAAAATCTTTTCTAAAACAACAGGAAGAATTTTTCTTTGCATTTTTTTTAGTTTTTCTATATTTTTAGAGAAAAATAATATTATTTAATAAAAAGCATGAAAAAAGTTACTTTTAAAGAAAAATATCCAGTATTTACTCTGGATATTCTGAAAACAGAGTCTCGATTTTCTTCAATCAATGAAATAATTTCATATTTTAAAGAAAAAATAGAAAATCATTCAGTTGCAGTTTTTATTAGCACCTTTGATCATTTTTCTCATACAAAAAATTTAGGAGAATTAGGAGAAATAAATTCAGAAATTATAGATGCTCAAAATATTATATTTTGTTTTGGGAAAGAATTACCCAATGCGTTGGTTTTAGCGGTTCGACCTCGGTCTATTGGAGTTGCAGAGTTTTCAGATAAATTTGTTATTTCATTTATGGAAACGCCAAATCCTCAAGCGACATTAACGATTGAAGAGTGGGTGAAATCTGTGATTAAATAAATTATAAATTATACATTATACATATTTATGAAATTTTCTAGATTTTTAGAGTTTTTAGGTTTTCTTCAAAAAAACTTGGTATATATGATACTTGTATCTATGATTGGGGGAATTATATTTGGAAGCATGGTTGATGCAAAATTTCTACAAATTCTTATTTTTCCACTTACATTTTTGATGATTTTTCCGCAAATGGTAAATCTGAAAGTGTCAACAATTTTCACAAAGTTTAGTACAAAATTAAAGCTTACTTCTCTTGTTTTGAATTTTATTTTTCTTCCATTTGTTGCATTTTTTTTAGGAAAAATATTTTTTTCAGATTCTCCATTCGATGCATTGGGATTACTGTTAATAGCTCTTCTTCCAACAGGAAGTATGACTATTGCGTATACGGGAATGACAAAAGGAAATCTTCCTGCTGCAATTAGAATTTCTATATTGAGTCTTATTTTAGCAGCATTTTTAACTCCGCTATATTTATATTTTTTAATGGGGGCAGTTGTAGATATAGATTTTTTATTGGTAATGAAAAAAATTCTGCTTATTATTTTTCTTCCATTAATTTTTGGAATTCTCACTCGATATTTTGTGGTGAAAAAAGTAGGTGAAGAAAATTACAAAGAACAATTTGGTAAAAAAATTGGAGTATTTTCGGTTCTTGGAGTTTTAGGAATGGTATTTTCTGTAATGGCAATGAAAGCTCCTTTTTTATTAGAAAATATAGGACACACTTTGTATAATATTATACCTATTTTTTTGTTTTATATATTTGCTTTTGGGCTAAGTACTGTGATTGGAAAAATATTTTTTACAAAAAAAGATGCATTAGCATTGGTATTTGGAACGTCTTTGCGACATTTGGCAATCGCATTAGCGGTAGCCGTTACGGCATTTGGAAAAGATGGTTTACATGTGGCATTAATTATATCTCTTGCTTTTGTATTTCAGGTGAAAATAGGTGCAATATATGCAAGGTTTTCTGATAGGATTTTTGAAAAATAACTTGCAGGAGTGTGGAAATTATAGATAGAATAGAGTTATGAAAACTATATAAATTTGACTTATAAAATGTTTATTTCAATTTTACCATTGGCTATAAGCTTTTTAAAAAAGAAGAAACTACATTATAATAAATTGTAGATAACTTCTTGAAATTTAATTTAGTATTTTAAGCGCTCTACTCTTTATTAAGAATTATTCTTATAGACAGTAGGGTGTTTTTTATTTATTCTTTTTCTAATTTTTTATGGGAGAAAAACGAGAGCTTAATTTCGTAAATGTAGGGCTTGGAAATATGGGAAAAGCAGTGAAAGAAAATGCAATAAAGCGGGGGCATACGTTTGTTGCAAGTTTTAGAAAAAATGATGAAGCAAATGTTGAAACATTTAAAAATTTAGAAAATATTGATATCGTTTTTGAATGCACACTTCCAAATGTGGCAGTAGATAATATTTTAAAAATTGTATCAGCAAAAAAAGATTGTGTTGTTATTACAACGGCATGGCATAGCAGACTTGATGAAGTAGAAAAAGCTGTAATAGAAAATAAAACACGACTTATTTATGCAAATAATTATTCGATTGGTGCGGCATTATATGAAAAAATAATAGAATTTTCTGCCAAACTTTTTAATAAATTGGAAGATTATGATGTATGGGGGCACGAAATTCATCATAGAAATAAGGCAGAATCTCCTTCTGGAACAGCAAAAAATTTAGAGAAAATTTTACTTGAAAATATAGAAAGAAAAACAGAAGTTTTTGAAAATGCTTTTATAGACCGAAAACCTAAGCCTGAAGAATTACATTTTTCTTCAACTCGTGCAGGGTATAATAATTTTTCACATACTGTCGCTTTTGATGCGGAGGCACAGGTAGTTGAAATAAAGCATACCTCAAAAACACGAGATGCATTTTCTATTGATACAGTGAAGGCAGCAGAGTGGCTTAAAACTCAGCCAATAGGGATATATACAATGGAAGATTTTTTAGCAGATATTATTAAATAATAAAATGATTATGACAAATATAGATTTAACAGGAACTTTTACGGCGATTATTACGCCTTTTACAAAAGATGGAGAAAGTATAGATTATACTGCATTTGAAAATTTAATTGAAGAACAGATAGCAGCAGGAATTGATGGAATTGTTGTTGCAGGAACAACGGGGGAGAGTCCAACTCTGACATGGGCAGAAAACGATGAGCTTATTAAAAAAGCAGTTACAATAGTAAATAAAAGAATTTTGGTTATTGCAGGAACTGGTTCGAATTCTACAGCGGAAGCAGTAACTCATTCTATGGAAGCAGAAAAAAATGGAGCAGATGCTCTTTTAGTTGTGACACCGTATTATAATAAGCCAACACAAAATGGAATTTATGATTATTTTATGCAAATAAATAATGCCGTAAGTGTTCCAATTATTGTGTATAATATAGCAGGAAGATGTGGAGTAAATATTGAAACAAGCACGCTTTTACGAATGAGGGATAATTTGAAAAATATTAAAGCGGTGAAGGAGGCGAGTGGAAGTTTTGACCAAGCTCAAGAAGTGCGAAAAATGCTTGGAGAAAATTTCCCAATTTTATGTGGAGAGGAAAGTTTGACATATAGGCTTATTAAAGAAAAATGTGGAAATGGGGTTATTTCTGTTATGGCGAATTCTCATCCTTCAGAAATTAAAAAATTGGTAGAATTAGGGCGATCAGGAAATTTTGAAGAAGGTGATGCTTTACAGTCTGAGTTATTGGAAAAAATGAATGCATGTTTCATAGAAACAAATCCAATTCCTATTAAAACATTGTTGGCAAAGATGGGAAAATGTGAATTAGCTTTTCGTTCACCATTGGTAGAAATGGAGCCAAAAAATTCAGAACAATTGTTTTTGGCATTTAATATATAAAATAATATAAAATAATATGAAATATTTAGGAAATTCACCAGAAAATTTGTTCCAACGAATTAAAAAAGCGGTAAGAAATTATGAAAGTATTCATGGAAAAGGATCGAGTATAAATATCGCAGTAGGAGAACCTGATACATGTCCGCCAGAAACAGTGCGAAAAATTGTTTCAAAAAATATTTTGAAGTCAGATAATTTTATTCATACATATTGGGATAATAGAGATCCTGGAAATTTTTGTAGAAATTTTGTTTTACAGGCTACAGGGCTTGATATTAATAAATATGAAAATATTGCATCGCTAGTATTGCCAGGAGAAAAAGCTATGATTGGGCTATTACCAATTGCCTGTGGTGCGAATATCGAAGGTTCTGATTCTGAAAATTCAGGATTTGTTAAAACATCTCCAGCATATGATTTGGTGGGGCAATGGGCTGATTACTTGGGAGAAGACTCTTTTGCATGGCCATTGTATTCATCTGAGAATTTTGCATTAAATGTAAAAAATCTTCCACAAACAGGGAAAAAGCCCAAAATGATTATTACGGTAAAACCGGGAAATCCATGTCCTGCAGGGGCATCGAGAGAAGATTGGGAAAGTTTAATTGAATATTGTATTCGGTATAATATTCGTCTTGTGAATGATGGAGCATATACTTCATTAACACATAAAAGTCATACTCCTCTGTGTGAAGTTGCAAAAAATTATCCAGAGTTAGATTGGATAGAGTATTTTTCTATTTCAAAAGCTATTTCTGCTTGTGGGTGGAGACTTGGAGCGGCGATTGGAAGTATCGATTTTATTTCGGAGCTTACTAAGATTAAAGGAAATGCGGATTCTGGTCCATTTGGTCCTGCATTGGTTGGATGTGAAGAGTATTTTGACTTACCAGAGTCAAAAATTGAAATGCAAGAAATTCAAGAAATGTATAAACGACGCCTAGATATTGCATTGCCAATTTTTGCACAAGCAGGGTTTGAGTTAGCATGTCCAGTTGATGCAGGATTTTTTATGCTTTTTCATTGTCCTAAAAAATTGAATGGTGAACATATAGCAAATGCAGAGGAATTTAATACTATGATGATTGATAACTATGGATTGGTGGGGGTTCCGTTTACTGGTGCTGATGTGAATGGAGAATCAGAGCAGTTTATTCGGTATTCTGTGTGTTCAGATTTTGAAAAAAAAGAAAATCAGGATAGAGTGGTAAGTGTATTAGAGAAAATAAAAATAGAATATTAATAATAAAAAATATGAATACAGTAAATACTCGATTATTGCCAGTTGCACCAAAAACACTTTTAGAGATATCTGAAAAATTTGGAACGCCAGTGTGGGTAACCGATGAGAAAACAATAAAAAATAAATGTACCGAAATGATTGATGCTTTTTCAAATATTAATATAAAAATATTTTACGCAATGAAAGCGAACTATAATCCGCATTATATAAAAATTATAAAAGATGCTGGAATTTATGGAATAGATGCTGTTTCACCAAATGAAGTAAAGATGGCTCTTTCTTTGGGGTATGCTCCAGAGCAAATTATTTTTACACCAAGTAATCCAACAGATGAAGAAATAAAATTTGTAGGAGAGCAAAATATTTTACAAAATTTAGGAAGTTTGTCTGAATTAGAACGATTTGGAAAAATGTTTAACGGTTCAGATGTATCGGTACGATTAAGTCCAAATATTGGAGTTGGAGAATTTGATAAAATTACTACGGGTCAAAATGAAAGTAAATTTGGAATTGTGATTGATGATTTCGCAGAAGTTCAAAATATTTGTAAAAAATATAATCTGACACTTGTTGGAATTCATTGTCATTTAGGTTCAGGATTTTATACTGCAACAGAGTTTACTCAGGCGTTTGAATTGCTTTTAGAAATTTCAAATAAATTTTCTAATATTAAATTTATTGATATGGGGGGTGGTTTTGGAGTGCAATATAATCCTGATAAGGAAGAGATTGATCTTAAATCTTTTGCAGATGCGTTAGAAGGAAAATTAAAAAATAGTGCGAATAAAAATTTAGAAATTAGAATAGAACCTGGGAAATTTTTAATTTCACAGTCAACAGTTTTACTTACAAAAGTTACAACACGAAAAGCAAAAGAAATTGTATTTTTAGGGACAGATTCGGGATTTCATCATTTGATTCGTCCCGCGATGTATGGTGCGTATCAGCATATTGTAAATGTTTCAAAAATAGGTACAGATGTAGGTTTTGAAAATGTGCAAGTTGCAGGAAATGTATGTGAAACATGTGATATTTTTAATGAAAATATTGATATTCAAAAAGCAGATGAAGGTGATATTTTAGCAATTTTGGTTGCTGGTGGATACGGGTCAACAATGAGTTCAAGTTATAATTTGCGAGAAAATGCAAGTGAGGTTTTAGTAAAAGAAAATGGAGAAATTGTGCTTACAAAAAAACGACAAAGTTATGAGCAAATTATTGAAAATTTTATACAAGTTTCAATGTAAAAAATTGTCTTACGTAGTATTTCTGTACAATATTTATAATTTAATTTATATAACACTATGAAAATAAGTTTCACAAAAATGCACGGAGCTGGAAACGACTTTGTATGTATAGATAATTCAGATAAGAATATATATTTAACAGAAAAGCAAATTCAGTTTTTATGCGATAGGCATTTTGGAGTTGGTGCGGATGGGGTTATTTTGATGGAAAAATATTATGAAGAAAAAAATAAAAATATTGCTGATATTTTTATGAATTATTATAACGCTGATGGAACAACTGCAGAAATGTGCGGAAATGGTGTTCGAGTAACGGCTCATTTTGCAAAACAATTTTGGAATATTGAAAAATCTGAAATTATAGTAGAAACACGTTCTGGGATTAAAGCTGTTTCTGTAAATGCAAAAGAGAATAATTTTACGGTAAATATGGGAAAAGCAAAATTTTCACATATATCAGATTTTGTAAAAAAAGAAAATGAAGCAGTTTTAATAGAAGGGGTAGAGTGGAATTTCGCATCTATGGGGAATCCGCATGCTGTTGGATTTTTTGCAAATGTTGAAGAAATATCGAAAAAAATAGATACACTGGGGGCAATTGTAGAAAATACTGTGGAATATTATCCAAATAGAATAAATGTAAATTTTGTCGCACCAATAAATTTAGCAGAAAATATATTTCAAGTTTCAACATTTGAGCGAGGGGCAGGGGTGACTCTTGCATGTGGAACAGGTGCAAGTGCGAGTTTTGCACACATTTTAAAAAAATACCCAAAAATTCAAGAATCAAAAAATAAAATAGTTGAAATTAGAGTTCCCGGTGGGACTTTGTTTTTTACTCAAGATGAAAGTCTCAATATTTTTATGACAGGTCCGAGTGCTATTGTTTTTGAAGGAGAAATAGAAGTATAGGGTTTATTTATTCTATAGAAAATACACCGCTAGAAGCCGATTCTTTTTCGGCTTTTTTGCTGTCTTGTAAAATTTCTATATTTTGAGTGTCTTTAATTACATCATTTTTAATTTTAATAGTTTCCTTTTCTAAGGTTTGAATTTCTTTTTTTATAACAACTTCTTGTGCTTTTGCCTCGGGTGAGTCGTTTCCAAAAAGTTGAGAAAGTGCATTTTGAGCCTCTTCTAATTCTTTTAGTTTTTTGTCGAGTTCCGTTTTTTTCTGCTCAAGGTTTGCTTGAATTTTATTTATATTGTTTGTAATTTCGGTTACTTGGTTTTCTACATTTTGTTTAATTTCTAATGCTGAATCAATGGCTTCACATCCAGACAAGAAGGTTGTAGTTATAAGAAAAGAAAGACTTGAGATTTTTTTTATTGTATTTTTCATATATTTTTTATTTTTTTTATTGATAAATAGGGGAATTATAAAACATCGGAGATGCTTGTTATATTTTTAAGATTTTCTGATATCTGTACTTTATCATTATGTTGAATTGCTTTATTTTGAAATTTTTTATGTTTTGCTCGTGATGATGCATTCATCTTTTTTCCAGTAGGCGTAAGGTATTCTTTGAATATTGCTTGTCCTGCAAATGTAAAATTGCATGGAGTGCATGTAATTTTTAGTGTACAGGTTTCTTTGTTGTGTGAGTCAATTTTAATATCTTTTGGGTTTATTTTTTTATTGCATTTTGGGCATGTAACTTCGCTTTGTATCTTTGTAAGTACTTCTCTTATTTGCTTAGAGTTCATGTTGCTTATGTTATTATTTATTTTTTTCTAGTTCTAATAAAATTATATTTTTTGTTTCAATGATTGCTTCTCTTAATTTTGCATCGTGAGATGTAATAATCGCATTGCATTCTTTTGCATTTAAAATTTCTTCTTTTGCAGTTTCTAATCGTCTTGCGATTTCTTCTTCTGGAAGTGTGCTTCTGTTTCTAATTCTTGCCTCAAGTGATGCAATACTTGGTGGCATGACGAATATTGAAAATAAATTTTCTTTTGGGATTATCTTTTTTAAATTCCATAGTCCTTGAATATCAAGTTCTCTTATTACATTTTTTCCTTTTTTAAGTGCATCAAATACTTCTTTTTTAGGAAGTCCATAATAATTAACATTATGAACTATTGCATGTTCTATAAATTGCTCTTGTTGCAATCCTGATTCAAATTCATTTTTTGTCAGAAATATATAGTCTTTATTATCTATTTCTCCTTTTCTTGGTTTTCGTGTTGTTGCAGTAATAGGAAATACAAAGTTTTTAGTTTTCCATTCTTCTTTTATTGCAGAGATTATACTTCCTTTTCCCACCCCAGATGGTCCTATTATTAAGAAGAATTTTCCTGTAAATTTATTTTCCATATATAGTGTATAAGTTATGTATATATGTATAATAAAGCTTTTATAAAAAAAAGAAAAGAAAAAACTTGACTTCTTACTTTCTTATCGGTAAGCTTTATCAGCTAAAAAACTTTGATAATAGTTGCAATCGACGAAATTTAAATATTCTGAGATGTAACTGAAAATCAAGGTTTTGTCTATTTGTTTTAATTTTATATGCTTCTTCCTAAAAGAACAAAACATCGAAAAGAGTTTCGACGGCGAAACCAAGGAGGCGGAACGGCTCAATCGGGACACAGAGTCGCCTTTGGAGAATTTGGAATTAAAGCTCTTTCATTTGGAGAGATTTCATCTCGACAGATAGAATCAGCTCGACAAACAATGTCTCGTTCTCTTGCTCGAAAAGGAAAGATTTGGATTCGGATATTTCCACATACTCCTATAACTCGTAAAGCAGCAGAGGTTCCTATGGGTTCAGGTAAAGGGTCTGTAGACTTCTATGTTGCAAGAGTAAAACCAGGGACTGTTTTATTTGAAATAAGAGGAGTTCCAGAGAGTATTGCAAGAGAGGCTTTTCGATTAGCTAGCCATAAGTTATCAGTTAAGACAAAACTTGTATTTAATACAGAAATTTAATTTAAAAAATGACAAAAGTAAGCTTGGAAAAAAAACTTTCATCGGCTCGACATGCTCTTGCCTCTGTTCGGCTTTCGTCTCGAATTGGTCAGCATAAAAACTCTTCAGATGTAAGTAAGGCACGAAAAGTTGTAGCTCGAATACTAACAGAGATGAATAGTTAATAATTTAGAATATCAATATATGAAAACTAAAAACGGAATAGTCGTTTCGGCTTCGGGAGACAAAACAATAGTTGTAAGAGTTGACTCTTATGTAAAGCATGCTTTGTATGAAAAAAGAGTTCTGAAGTCTAAAAAGTTTTACGCTCATGATGAGAATAATTCTTGTAAGGTTGGAGATCAAGTTAAGGTTGTAGAGTGTAGACCTATTTCAAAAATGAAAAGATGGACACTTGTTACAGCATAATACGGAAAAAGTAATTTCAATAAAAGAAAAGATATGATTCAGACACAGTCTATATTGTCGGTTGCAGATAACTCTGGTGCAAAAGAAGTTATGTGTATTAAGGTTTTAGGAGGGTCAAAACGTCGTTATGCTCAAGTTGGAGATGTAATTGTTGTGACTGTTCGGGTAGCTTCACCAAAAGGTGCAGTTAAAAGAAAAAGTATTCAGAGAGCAGTAGTTGTTCGACAAAGAAATACTGTTCGAAGGCCTAATGGTTCATTTCTTCGATTTGACGAAAATGCTGTTGTTATTCTTAATTCAGATGGTCAGCCTCGAGGTTCTCGAGTGTTTGGTCCAGTTGCAAATGAGGTAAGAACTGCGGGGTATCAGAAGATAATATCTATGGCTCCAGAAATTTTTTAATTTATATTATGAGAATTAAAGTAGGAGATGAAGTACTTGTTATTTCAGGGAAAGATAGCGGGAAAAAAGGAAGTGTAATAGCTCTTAATTCTTCTAAAAATACGGTAACGGTTAAGGGGGTTAATATAATCACAAAACATATTAAAAAAACCTCTGAACGTGCTGGAGAAAGGGTTGAGAAAGAAGCTCCTTTTAACGCTTCAAATGTGATGGTTGTTGATTCAGAGGGAAAAGCTTCTCGGATTAAATACGTATTTGATAAGAGCGGTAAAAAAGTAAGAGAGTTTGTTACGACAGGTAAAACAGTTTCAGAAAATTTCACTAAATCATAATGAGTTTTGTAGAAGAATATACATCGGTAATCGTTCCTAAATTGAAGAAAGAACTGGGTATTGCTAATATTATGGCTATTCCTAAAATGGAAAAAATAGTTATAAATGTTGGGATTGGTTCTTGGTTGCAAGGAGGAAAAGATTTTTCAAAAGTTGTTCAAGGGGTTGAAGCTATATCAGGTCAAAAGTCTGTAGTTCGAAAAGCTCGGCTTTCTGTCTCAAATTTTAAACTTAGAAAAGGTATGCCTGTTGGGGTTACTCTTACTCTAAGAGGGGAGAAGATGTACGATTTTCTTGAGAGAATTATAAAGGTTACGGCTCCTCGAATTAGAGATTTTAGTGGGTTTTCATTGAAGTCTTTTGATGGAAGAGGAAATTACTCTCTTGGGTTAAAGACTTATTCTGTATTTCCAGAGATTCATTATAACGATGTTGTAAAAAACTATGGAGTTGCTATTACATTTGTTACAACGGCATCTACGGATGATGGAGCGAAGGAGTTACTTTCTTCTTTTGGGTTTCCATTTAAAAAACAATAATTTAATTTTTATTCATGGCTAAAAGATCAATGATTGAGCGGGATAAGAAACGAGAAAAAAGAGTTACTGATGCAATTGCTGCAGGTGTAACTCCAAAGTTTAAGTGTCGAGTTAGAAATAGATGTCAAGTCTGTGGTCGACCACGAGGATATATTCGTTTCTTTAAAATGTGTCGAATTTGTGTTCGGGAAAATGCATCTCTTGGGTTAATTCCTGGGTTGAGAAAAGCTAGTTGGTAATTTTTTTATATTCAAATGATAACTGATCCTATTGCAGATTTGTTGACTCGAATTCGAAATGCGTCTCGAGCGAAACATGAATTCGTTTTAATTCCTTACTCTAAATTAAAAGAATCTTTAGTTGCTGTTTTGGCGGCAGAGGGTTTTATTGGTGAGGTAAAGGTGGTGAGAAATGAAAAATTTCCACAATTGAAAGTATTTTTAATTCCTCAGAATTCAGGGATTGAACTTGTTCGAAAAAGTACTCCTGGTCGTCGGTCTTATTCATCTTGTGTTGATCTTCGTCCTGTTAAAAATGGGTATGGAATTGGTATTGTCTCTACTTCAAAAGGGTTGCTTACTACAGAGAAAGCGATAGAAGCAGGTCTTGGAGGGGAGTATATTTGTGAAGTTTATTAATATAATATTATGTCTCGAATTGGAAAGTTGCCAGTGGCAATAGTATCTGGAGTTTCAGTTACTGTTACAAAAGCTTCAATTGCAGTGAAAGGCCCAAAAGGGTCTCTTTCATTTGATTTTCCGGAAGGGATTTCTGCAAAAGAGGAAGACGGTTTGTTAGTAGTTGAGTGTTCTTCTGAGGATCGAAAAGTGCGAGCTTTTCATGGTCTTACTCGGTCTATTGTGTTTAATATGATAGAAGGGGTTACAAAGGGGCATGAAAAACAATTAGAAATAATTGGGGTTGGGTATCGAGCAAAGGCTACTGGGTCTAAGATTGATTTAACTCTTGGTTTTTCTCATCCTGTATCGTTAGATGCTCCTGAGGGGGTTTCAGTTGTTATGCACGAAAAGGAAAAAAATATTGTTATTATTTCTGGTGCAGACAAACAGAAGGTTGGAGAATTTGCTGCGAATATTCGAAAATTAAAAAAGCCTGAGCCGTACAAAGGAAAAGGTATTCGATATGTTGGAGAATATGTAAGAAGAAAAGCTGGTAAGTCAGCTGCAAAATAATATCTATTTTTGATAAAAATACTTTATGTCATCTAGAAAATACACGCTTCGTAATAGAAGAAAGGTTCGAATTCGTTCAAAGATTAATGGAACTGCAGATTGTCCACGTTTATCGGTTTATCGATCAAATAGAGCTTTTTCAGCTCAGTTAATCGATGATGTTAAAGGGGTTGTTATTGCTTCTGTTCTTGTGAAAGAAGGGAATATTTCGGGGTCAAAGCTAGCAGCTGAAAATCTTGCTAAAAAGTATACAGGTTCTTGTGTATTTGATAGGAATGGGTATGCTTATCATGGAAGAGTGAAAGAGTTTGCAGATCATGCTCGAACATTAGGGTTTGAATTTTAATTATTATTTGTATTTTTTCAATGTCTGAAGAACTAGTAAAACCAACGGAAGAAAAAAAGAATTTTCACTCTCGGTCTAAGGGGAGAGGTCGTCGTACAGGAGGGCGTCGAGAACCGAAAGAATTTGAAGAGGTTGTTCTTGATATTGCACGAGTGACTCGTGTAGTAAAAGGGGGGCGAAGAATGAGATTTCTTGCTTCTGTTGCTATTGGTGATAAAAAGGGGAGAGTTGGACTTGGAACTGGTAAATCTGTAGAGGTTTCAGTTGCGATTCGAAAGGCTGTTCAAGATGCTAAGAAGAATATTATAAATGTTTCTCTTGTTAAGGGGACTATCCCGTTTGCAAAAGAAGCTTTGTATAAGTCAGCAAAAATTCTTTTGATGCCAGCACCTGCTGGAACTGGTGTTATTGCAGGAGGGTCTTTTCGTAAGATTGCAACTCTTGCAGGAATAACAGATATTTATGCTAAATCAATTGGAACAAATTCTAAATTAGTTTCTGCTCAAGCTTCGATACGGGCACTTAAGTCTTTTGTTCGATTGAGAAGGTCGACATCTGATGAAGCTACGAATTCATAAAAAGTCTTGCAGTAATTGTAAATAGATTGATATGATGTTTTTGTTGTTTTATATTATAGTGTTCAATGAGTAAAGAAGGTGTTGTAGAAAGTCGAGGGGTTGTAGAAGAGTGTTTACCTGGTGCGGTTTTTAAGGTTAAAGTCTTTGAAATAAGAGCAGGGGAAGATTATATTGCAATTCCTGAAGAAGAAGCTCGATATGCACAATGTACTATTAGTGGTCGAGTTCGAAAGAATCGAGTTCGAATATTGCCTGGTGATATTGTTCAAATTGAAAGTTCTCTTTATGACTTAAATAAAGGAAGAATAGTCTTCAGAGAGAAATAATGAAAATTTTATATTAGAATTATGAAAGTAAGACCATCAGTTAAAAAGATGTGTGATAGCTGTAAAGTTATTAGGCGAAAAGGGATAGTGCGGGTTATTTGTAAAGAACCAAAGCACAAACAAAGACAAGGATAATTTTTAATCAATTGTATTATGGCTCGTATAGCAGGTATAGACCTTCCAAATAAACGAATTGTTGTTGCGTTAACATATGTGTATGGAATTGGGTTGACAACTTCTCAAAAGATATTGGCGTCATTGTCTCTTTCTGAGGATGTTAGGGCTAATGACTTATCAGAAGAGGACTTGAATAATCTTCGAAATGCAGTGTCTGAAATGACTGTAGAAGGAGATTTGCGTCAACAAATTGCAGCGGATATTCGTCGACTTAAAGACATATCTTGCTACAGAGGGCGTCGTCATAATGTCGGCCTTCCTTGTCGTGGGCAACGAACAAAAGTTAACTGTAAGACTCGACGTGGAAATAGAGGTCGAAAATAATTTTATTGTAATAAACTGATATATGGCTGTTAAACGAACAACTTCAAAGCGAAAAATCCGAAGAACGGTATCTCATGTAAAAGTGTGTATTAATGCTGGATTTAATAATACGATTGTAACAATTACTGATTTAGACGGTAAGGTTTTGTCATGGGCAACTCCAGGAGTTTGTGGATTCAAGGGGAGTAAGAAATCTACTCCATATGCTGCACAAAAAGCAGCAGAAATGGCAATTGAGAAAGCAAAAGGTTTTGGGATAGAAGATGCTGACGTTTTAATTCGAGGTGTCGGTCCAGGTAGGGAGCAGGCGATTAGAGGTTTGCATCTTTCTGGGGTTAATATTAGAAGTATTGTGGATAGAACACAGACTCCACATGGAGGATGTCGTCCAAAGAATCCACGAAGTGTGTAGTTTTTGTTGAGAAGTTTTATTAAATTTTATGCGTTATACTGGATCAAAAAATAAATTGGCAAGAAGAGAAGGACAAGATCTTGGTTTAAAATCTAAACCAGTTGATGTTTCTCGTGCAGTTGGGCCTCATGGTGCAAATAGAAGAGGGAAAATTTCTGAGTTTGGATCTCAGTTAAGAGCAAAGCAAACGGCAAAAAGAATTTACGGATTGTCAGAAAAACAATTTCGAAATTTATATGAAAAGGCATCTCATGGGAGACATTCTACGGGTGCAGAATTTCTTTCTTCTTTAGAAAGACGATTTGATAATGTTATTTTTCGTGCTGGTTTTTCGCTTACTCGTGCTCAAGCGCGACAAATGGTGAATCATAGAGCTTTTCTTGTGAATGGTGTTAGAATGGATATTCCATCTTATCAAGTTAAAGTAGGTGACGTTATTACCGTAAGAGAGAAAACATTAGATCATCCAGTTCTTAGATCAATGGAGTCTGCAAAAACAAAAGTTCCAGCGTGGCTTTCTGTAAATATTAAAAACAAAACTATTGAGGTGACTCGTCTTCCAGAAGAGACTGAAGCAGAGCAACTCGTAAATGTTCAATCTATTATTGAGTTTTACTCTCGATAAAATAGGTAAAATATTTCGCAAGTTATTGTTGAAAATTAGTATTTTATTATTATCTAGATGCATATTGTTCAAGAAGAAATAGGGAAGCCAAAGATAACGGAGGAAAAAGTTTCTGAAAATTCTTCAATTTTTCGATTTTCACCACTTCCTGCAGGTTTTGGTCATACATTGGGAAATGCAATGAGGCGAACGTTACTTTCTTCTATTCCTGGTTCAGGAATTACAAAGGTTAGAATTAAGGGGGTTGCTCATGAATATACTTCGTTAGATGGTGTTCAAGATAGTATATTAAATGTTTTATTGAATTTAAAGGAAGTGTCATTCAAAAAACATACGGCAGATCCTGAAATAGTAACACTTGTAAAAAACTCAGAAGGTGATATACTTGCTTCAGAATTCTCAACAGAGGGGGATACAGAGGTTTTAAACGGTAGTTATAAAATATCATCTGTAACAAAATCATCTACTGTATTTGATTTAGAAGCACAGGTTGAAAAAGGGATTGGTTTTTCTTCTGCAAAAGAAAGAATTAAAAAAGAAGGAGAAAGCTCATGGATTTTAATTGATACAATCTTTTCACCAGTAAAATCTGTTCAATATGAAGTTCTTCCTGCTCGAGTTGGAGATATGACAAATTTAGATACTCTTCAATTAGAAGTTGTGACAAATGGATCGTTGTCTCCTGCTGATGCATTTCACTTCGCTGCTCAGGTGTTAGAAGGATATTTTTCTTTTTTACAAAATGAGAGTGAAGAAAAAGTAGAAGAGGGATTTCTTACAGATTTTGAAACAAGTAAATCTTCTGATGAAATTACAGATGATCAGGAGTCTTATACTCCAATTGAGATTCTAAACCTTTCTCCACGTACTTTGAACGCGTTAATTAATGGAAATATCGGTTCTGTTGAAGAGGTTCTCGTTTCATCAGCTTCGCATCTTGAATCGATGAGAGGGTTTGGTAAAAAAGCAATGTCTGAGTTGACAGAAGCTTTAGAAGCAAATGGATATGAAGCAACACTTCGAGCATAATTATTATTTATTGTAAATGTTTATATGAGACATAGAAGAAAAGGTTCTCGGCTAAATCGAAAACCAAACCAATTAAAGGCTTTATTACGAAATTTAGTAACATCATTGGTCTTAAATGATTCAATTGTTACAACTGAGGCAAAGGTTAAAACATTGATTCCTGTATTTGATAGGCTTGTTTTAAAAGGTCGAAAATCTGAACAACGAGAAGCAATTCGAGATGTTAAAAAAGTTCTTTTTGGAGAAGCTGCTCAGCGTAAATTTATGAATGTTATTATTCCTGCTTTAGAAGGAAGAACTTCAGGGTTTACAACTCGAACAAAGATTGGGTTTAGAGATGGAGATAATGCTCCAATTTATAAGATTTCAATTCTTACTGACGGAGTTTTTTCTAATCAAAATCCTGAGGTTAAATCTAAAAAATCAGAAACTGTTGCTTCGTAAATAGTATTACAGAAGCATAGAATATTTATAAAAATAATTTATTATGAAGACATTTGTACCAAAAAAAACAGATATTACTCGGTCATGGTATATCGTAGATGCCGCTGGTAAATCAGTTGGACGACTTGCTACTGAGGTAGCTACTGTGTTAAGAGGAAAAAATAAACCAACATTTACTCCTCATTTAGATACAGGGGATGGAGTGGTTGTTATTAACTCAGATAAAGTAGTATTAACTGGGAATAAATGGAAAGATAAAAAATACTATAGATACTCTGGTTATGTTGGAAATGTAAAAACAACAACAGCAGAAAAAATGCATGAGAAAAAACCAACATTTATTGTTGAAACAGCAATTGCAGGAATGATCCCACGAACGAAATTTAAAAACGAAATTTTAAAACGTCTTAAGGTTTATGCAGGAGCAGATCATCGACAAGAAGCTCAAAATCCTCAACCATTAA
Organism: uncultured Candidatus Altimarinota bacterium; assembly: GCA_947311245.1. Lineage (GTDB taxonomy): Bacteria > Patescibacteriota > Gracilibacteria > CAIRYL01 > CAIRYL01 > SZUA-1403. The sequence goes on along the minus strand of CAMZKJ010000005.1, from coordinate 13,259 downwards.
AGGTTTCATAAATCATTATTTAAGTTTAATACACCATGGCTAAATCAGAACAATATTTCTACGCTGTAGGAAAAAGAAAGACATCAATCGCAAAAGTATACTTAACACCTTCTGAGAAGGGTGGAAAAGTAGAAGTTAATGGAAAAGATATCTCTGAATATTTCTCTGGAAATTATGTAGGAAATATTATATCTCCATTAGTGCTTACTGATAATGCTAAAAAATTTGATATTAAAATTGTTTTAGTAGGAGGAGGGTTTTCTTCTCAGTCAGATGCAGCACGACATGGAATTGCAAGAGCATTGGAAAGTATGAATCCAGATCTTCGTCTTTCTTTAAAAGCAGCAGGATTTTTAACTCGAGATCCTCGAAGAAAAGAACGGAAAAAATTCGGGAAGAAAAAAGCTCGAAAATCTCCTCAATGGTCAAAACGGTAGTTTGTCAGTTTATTACAGTAAAATTACAAAATACATTAAAAGCTACTCTCAAATTTTTATATTTAAGAGTAGTTTTTTTGTTTTATCTAGTATATTATATTTTTACTTACTATTAAGATTTTTTACAATAAAAATTTATGATTTCAAAAGAAGATATTATTAAGGTCGCAGGATTATCACGTCTTTCCTTAACAGATAAGGAAATAGAAGATTATCAAAAAGAATTTACAAATATTCTAGGTTTCTTTGACATCTTGTCAGAAGTAAATACAGATGGAGTAATTGCCACTGCACAAATTACGGGGCTTGAAAATGTAACAACGGAAGATGTTGTTATGTCTTTTGATTCAGAAAAATTATTGAAATGTTCAAATCAAACAAAAGTAAAAACACAAATAGCCGTTTCCGCAGTTATGTAGACCTCTTTTAAATATCGAAAATTTAAATTTAAATTCTTAAAAATAATTATTATATGACAGTTTTTCCAACAACTATTGCTGATGCAAAAAAAATGCTTGAAGCAAAGAAAATATCAGCATTAGATCTTACAAATTTATTTATATCAAGAATAGAAAATCTTGATAAACAATTAGGGGCATATACTCAAACTTGTTTTGAGTCAGCACGAAATCAAGCAATAGCACTCGATAAATCTGGAGATTTTTCAGCACCATTAGCGGGAATTCCGTATTCATTGAAAGATGTAGTATCAAAAAAAGGGCTTAAAAATACAGCAGGTTCTAAAATATTGGAAAATTATGAATCTCCTTATGATGCAACTGTTGCAGAATTATTAGAAAAATCAGGAGCTATATTATTGGGGAAAGTAAATACTGATGAGTTTACACAGGGGTCAAGTTGTGAGAATTCAGCATTACAACTTACAAGAAACCCGTGGAATGATAAAAAAGTTCCTGGAGGTTCTTCTGGAGGTTCGGCGGCAAGTGTCGCAAAATATTTAGGTTTATTTTCTATAGGAACAGATACAGGTGGATCAATTCGACAGCCTGCAAATTTTTGTGGGGTAACAGGGTTAAAAGTTTCTTATGGTAGAGTCTCGCGGTCTGGAATTATATCATATGCGTCTAGTTTTGATTCTATTGGCCCTATCGCACCTACTGTAGATTGTGTAGCAAGAGTATTAGAGGTAATTGCTGGAAAAGATGAAAAAGATGCAACAACTCCAAATATTTCAGTTGAAAAATATTCAAATTCTTTATCTGAAGAATCTAATTTATCTGGAAAAAAAATTGGTGTAATTAAAGAGTTTATAGAAGCAGATGGCTTTGATACAGATCTAAAAAAATCATTTGAAGGAACTGTAGAAAAAATAAAAAAATTAGGAGGAGAAGTTGTAGAAATTTCTTTACCGCTTACAAAATATGCAATTCCAACATATTATTTATTGGTAAAAGCAGAAGCTTCAACAAATCTTGCACGATATGATGGAATTCGGTTTGGAGAGACTGCTGATGTTTCAACATTAGAAGAGCAATATACAAAAACACGAAGTGAGTTTTTAGGACCAGAAGTAAAACGAGCGATTATGATGGGAACATATACACTTTCTGCTGGATATTTTGATGCATATTATGTGAAAGCTGCAAAAGTTCGAACGCTTATAAAAGAAGAATATGAAAAAGCATTTGCACAACTTGATGCTATTATTGCGCCGGTAACACCATTTTCTGCATTTGATATAGGAGAGAAGACTTCTGACCCATTGGCAATGTATTTGGCTGATATATTCACGGTTACGGCAAACTTAGCAGGAATTTGTGGTGTATCTATTCCAACAGAAAAAGTACATGATTTACCAGCTGGTATTCAAATTTTAGGAAAAGCATTTAATGAAAAAGAAATTCTTGAAATTGGAGCTGTATTAGAAAAAGATTATAACTTTACAGCAATTAGAGAAAAAGAGTTAGTTTAATTTGTGTATTCTATTAAAAATTTCATGCTGTTAGCATGATGTTTCCAAAATTTTTGAAATTTACTATCTCTATGGTTTTCTGAATTGAAATAATATTCTGGAATAAGGTTTTGTTTTATATTTTGTATTTCTCTTTGAAATTCTTTATTTGATATAAGGTTATAGGTTTTTGCAATTTGTGTTACTTGTATTTGTTTTGTGAATAAATTACCGGCATTTTGTTGTAATTTTTTTAAATAAAAAAGAGCTTCTTCCTTTTTATTATGAGAGATCAGGGTGAATATTATATTTTGATAATATTCACTTGTTTGAATATTATATTTTTTTCCCATTTTTATGGCTTCTATTTTTTGTTTATCTGTAAATTGTGAATAAACACTGAATAAATTATTTGCTAAATATGGGGTTTGTAATATTTTTTCGGAGAGAGTATATTTTTCAGTATCGGTTAATTGTGCATTATTTTTTAATGGGAAAAGTGCTTTTTCTGATTGATGTATTGTGTATGCAGTATGTATTAAAAAGAGAGCAATCATAACTATCATAAATATTATAATATTCATAATATTATGATGAATAGTTTTTGGTATATAATTATTTTTAATAGAGTTTCTAAAAATTAAAGCAATGAAAAGAGTTGCAATAAAACTATCTGTAATTACAGCAAACCCAAAGACCCATGTTGTAAGAATTCCAATGAATCCAGCAAGTGAAATTATAGAAATAATATCAATTTTTTCCCCATTATTTTGAAAAGATTGGTATATATTTTGAAGAGCTGTTTGTGTTATTTTCCAAATTCCAAAAATAAAAAATAAAAACCCAAAAATTCCATATTGTAAAAATATGTCAAAAATAATGCTATGACTTCTATCTGGAGTTGCGGAAAAATTTTCTGGCTCCAGCGCTATTACTGATAATGTTTGACTAAATGGAATGCTCATCATATCTGCCCCTGTTCCTGTCCAAAAATTTTGGTTGATAAGTTCTACGGCATTGTTCCAAAAATAAAACCGTGCAGCGATAGAATCTCCTCTGTCACCGAGATAGAGAGAAATACTCTCTCCATATATAAAAATAAGTGTAAAAATACTTATTATTCCAATTGTTATACTACTTACTCCAATGTGGAGTAAGTATTTTGAATATTTATATTTATTATATAATTTGAATGAAATATAGGCGGTAGTGAGAACAGCAATTCCCGATAAAACTCCAAGTATTCCTGCTCGTGATCCAGTTGCATATAATGCAAATGCATATAAAATCAGTATATTTGAATGTAAAATACAAAAATAAATATTTTTTCTTATAAAGTTTTTTATTAAAAAATACCAACTTATAAAAAATGGAAAAATTAAAAATTGTGCACAAAAGTTTGGCTGTCCCATTCCTGCAAAACTTCGTGCACTTAAACTGTCAAAATTTAAGACCCCTCCGAAAACTGGTGGATATCCAGCATATTGTAATATTGCCCATATTGCGGTGATAATTCCTGAAATTGAGAGGGGTAAAAAAATGAAAGGAATAATTATTTTATTTTCTATTGTGTTATTTTTTTTGTTATTTATAAATATTTGAGATGTAAATATAAAAGTTAAGAATAGTGTAAAAATAAAGAGTGCTCCAAAATGTCGTGCATCACTTCCAAAAAATGAAATGATGGGTGTTGATGAAAAATATGTAGAAAGTGTAAGAATGCTGGTAAGAACTCCTCCTGCATATAGTGTGTTTTTAGATATTTTAAAGAATTTTTTTTTATAAGAAAAAGCACTACTAAAGAGTAATGCTGATATTCCAATAAAGAAGAGAACAAGTGTGAATTTATTTACTGAAAATATTTGTTGTGTGTCGAGCGAATAAATAAGAGGAAGTGTTAGAAGTGTTATTCCTAAAAAATATAAAAATATTTTATGTAACATTGTATGTAAGATTATATATTGTATGAAATTATAAATAATTATAGGTAACTTCTCCAATTTTTTTAATGAGAATAAGTTGTATCTCTCCATCTTTTTTCTTTTTATCATGAGTCATAGCTTTTTCTATTTCGGTTTCTGAAAAATTATGAGAGGTGTCTATATTTGCATATTCAAATATATTTTTAATTCTGTTTGCATTATAATTATTATTTTCAAAAATATTTCTTTCTTGAGAAGTTTTCAATGCACAAATAATTCCTTTCGCAACTCCAATTCCATGGGGAACTTTAAAATTTGAAAGCAGTTCAATAGCATGTCCATAAGTATGTCCAAGATTTAAAAATCCACGCATTCCACCAAATTTTTCAGTTTCGTCTTGTTGAATAATATGTTTTTTTACTGCAATAGATTCTGGAACCAGTGTAAAAATTTCTTCTAATAATTTCGTATCTTCACCGTCTATAACTTCTGTAATTTTTGTATTTTTAAATATTGTAGTATTATTTTTTAATAAATTTTCTAGATGTTCAAAATGTGTTTTATTTCCTAAAATTCCGTGTTTTATCATTTCACTTAATCCATTTTGAATTTCTATACATTCAAGTGTCGATAAAAAATATTTGCAACAAAAAACAGCTTCTGGTTGATGAAATGCTCCAATTAAATTTTTTCCATGTGGTGTATCTATTCCTGTTTTTCCTCCAACGCTTGAATCAACCATAGATAAAAGAGTTGTAGGAACTTGAATAAAAGGAATTCCTCTCATGAAAATACTTGAGGCAAATCCGGTCATATCTCCAATCACTCCACCTCCAACAGCAATTAAACATGAAGATCTGTCTAAATTATGAAGAAAACATGCGTCTAAAATTTTTTCTATATTTTCCCATGTTTTATTTTTTTCTCCTGCAGGAAGCACAATAATATTTTTATTTTGAATTTCTACATTTTTAAAAAAATCTGTTTTCGCAAACACATTTTCGTCTGTTACAAATAAACAATTTCTATTATTTATTTGAGATATAATTGTATTACAAAGATTTTCAAAATTATTTTCTGTACAAAAATTAATAGTATAATTTTTAGATGGAGTTTTAATTTTGATATCTAAAGATGTTGTCTTATTGGGCATATTATTTATTAAAAATTTTTTCGATCTCTGTAGCAACTTTTATATAGCTTTGGTTTCGTTCAAACTTTGTATCATTTATAAAAAACGTGGGAGTTCCAATTACTCCTTTTTCTCGTGCTTGTGTTCTAATCTCTAATACTTCTTTTTCGGCAGATTTATCTTCATCTTTTATACATGTAAGAAAAGTAGCATTTTCTTTTTCTGATAATTCCAATTGTTTTCTTTTTTCTGTAAGAAAATTATCATCTTTTATATCGTCTGTAATGGAGGTATGTTGAATAAATGCATCAATTTTATTTGGATTTGTTTTTTTTATACAGAGTAAATATTTTGCTAAAATAAAACTTTTACCTATTGTTTTTTGACTATATGGTAAAATTGTAAAATCTATATTTTTGTTAGAATATTCAGATTGTAATGAAACATATGTATTATTATAAAATTCTCGACAATGAGGACATCCAAAATCGAAATAGAGCGTGAATTGATTTTTTGTATTTTTATATTTATATTTATATTTATCTTTGTCTTGAATTATAATCTCTTGAATTGGAGTGTTTTTATTTTCTGTTTTAATTTTTGACTGAATATCAAAAATATTGGCATAATATGCAGATACACTTCCAATGGCTAGTATTCCAATTCCAATTGCTAATGTTTTAAGAGAGCTCATGTTTTAGTGTATTAATATATAGAGTAATTCATTTTTTATATAAAGTTTAGCACAGCACAGAAATTTATTTAAAAAGATTTAAAAATTTTTTTCTTATTTTTTTCTTATATGTTTCTCTCTTTTTTTCATCATCATAGTCTTCTTTTTCCTCTTTATTTTCTCTACTTTTTTCTCTTTCTTTTTTGATAATATCTCTTAAAATTTGCATTTCTCTTCTCGCATCGTTGAGTAAATAATCTAAGTGTTTATTTTCTTTTCGTAATCCATCAATAATATGTGATTCTTTCGACATAAGTTCTGCATAAAATGCGGCACCGAGTATCGAAGTGGGAAGGGCATAAATTGCTACCCCCATTATTGTTGTACAGACTGTAATAAATTTCCCAAGGTCGGTCATCGGTGAAACATCTCCGTATCCCACTGTGGAAATAGTTATAACGGCCCAATAAATAGATTGAGGGATACTAGAGAAAGCATCTGGTTGTACATCTTTTTCTGCAAAATACATGAGTGTTGCACTACTTACAACTCCCATCATAATAAAAGAAAAAGCACTTAATAATACATGTTTATGACGCCGTGTAATATCAAAAATTTTATTTATAGTGTTTGAATATTTATACAGCCTAAAAATTCTAAATACTCTAATAATTCGTAAAATTCGTAAGTCTAGTATATTCGGAAATATAAGATTTACAAGGTGAGGCAATATTACAAATGCATCAAATATCATCATTGGAGAAAATACAAATGATGAAAAATTTATATATTTTTCATGCAGTTTATATGTCCAGAGTCTTGCAATATATTCAAGTGTGAAAATGGAAAGTGAAATATTTTCGAATACTGAAAAACAATCTATATAGTGTTTAAACATGTCCATTGTTTGCAGTATCATAGCAAAAACATTTGCGATGATAAGTGTAGATAAAAACAAATTTATATAATTGTGAAGAGGGCTTTGTTCTGTATCTTTGTGATTTTCAAGTGTAAAACATATCCTCTCTTTAAGAGTGAGTAATTTTTTTGTATTCATAATAATTGCTGTTTATAGAGATGAGTGTTTTTATTATAGCATAAATTTGTTACAGTTATGAAGAATTGATATGTTTAGATTTGGAAGTACTACTATTTTTTGAATGAATTATTTTAGAGTTCTTCTTCTGAACTTCGGATATATAAAAAATAATAATAACAATAAAAATTATGTTACAAAATCTATATGATTTAGCAGATGATTTAAAAGGGTGTGACACTCAAACGGAAAAATTTCAATATTTCATAGAGCTTGCTGGAGAAATTCCAGAAATAAATCAATTATCCGATGAAGAAAAAAATGAAGAAAATAAAATTTTAGGATGTGCTTCAAATGCGTGGGTTTCGGTTAAAAATACTGAAGATAAAATTCTCATTTGTGCTGATGCTGATGGCGCAATTTCTAAAGGATTTCTTGCATTTTTTATTATAGGATTTAAAGATGCAACAAAAAAAGAAATTTTAGAATTTTCTGTGAACGATTTACAAGAACTCGGTATAATTGAATCTCTGTCTCCATCAAGAGCGAATGGAGCATTAAGTTCTTTGAATAAAATTCATAAGCAAGTAGGAAATTTATAATAATAATTCTATGGCAAAAAAAATAATTCCAAAAATTTTTTGGGAAAGTAAAAACTTATCGATTGAAGATATACAAAAAAAATCTCGAACTGAATTTTTTGCAGATTTAAAACAATTTGGAGAAGATCAAAATATTCCAAATATTTCGTGGATTTGTGTGAATGTATTGCAATTTTTTTTACAACTTAAAAAACCAAAAAAAGTTTTAGAAATGGGGTGTGCCAATGGGTTTTCTTCATGTATTATTGCTGACCAACTTGAAAAATGGGATGGGGAGTTACTTACAGGAGATATTTCGGAGCCGTCATTAGAAAGTGCAAAAATGAATGCAAAGGCTTGTAATCTAGGAAATATTGAATTTCGCTTTGGCAATATTTTAGAAACGATAACTCAATTAGATGGCCCTTTTGATTTTATTTTTATAGATGCTCAAAAAAGTTGGACACATAAATTTTTTATATTTGCGGAAACACTTCTTTCTGAAGATGGAATTATTGTGGTTGATGATACCAAAAAATTTCCAGATAAAATGAAAAGCTTTCATAATTATATAAAAAGAGAGGAAGATCATTGGTCGTTTTTCACAGTCCCCGAACCAGATGATGCTATAATGGTATTTACAAGAAAAAAGAAACAATAAAAAATACAAACTAAGCAATTAACAGTAAAGATAAATAATTTAAATTTAATAGAATTTAATAGAAGAAATAGAAGAAAGAAACGAAGTAAAAGAAAAAGAAGCATAATTGCTTCTTTTTATTCTTATTTATTTTTATTCTTATTTTATCGAGGATACATTCCAATTCCTCCTGCCATATTAATAATATTATATTGTGGAAATTGTGGACTTAATTGTTTTTGAAGGTACCCAGAAGACCCTCCTGAATGACAATATAAAACAAAATATGTTCCATCTGGTTGGTTTTCAAAAATTTCATTTGAAATAGGTGTAGACCCTTCAACTGGATGATTTATCATATCTAATAAATAAATTTTTCCTCCACTTTTTTCAATTTCTTCTTTCTTTTTAAAATATTCTTCCCAGCTCCATTTTATAGATCCTTTCATTCCACTAATATTACACTCTTTCGGGCTAAACATATCCATTATACTCATAGTTTTTTTCTTAAATATTTGTAATGTTATACACTCTTTTTATTATAGTAAATTTTTTAATATATTTCTACATCTTTATAATAATATTTAATAATATCTTTATACGAAAATCCTCGTTTTGCCATTGTTTCTGCTCCACATCCAGATAATCCAACACCGTGCCCTTTTAGTTCACCTTCTCCATTTTTACAAAAAATATCATTTACACTTTGTAAGTGTGGTGTGTTATTCCATCCCCATTTTTCTTTTGCACTGAATGTTCGCCCTGCACTTTCAGAAAAAAATGGTGTTTTTACAATTTTACCATTATAGCTTACGACTTCTGATTGTGTAAGATTTACAGCTCTTGTAAAGAGGGGAGACCTTTTTTGATATCCGTACCCTCTATATTTTTGAAAATGGTCTGGGTTGTCATCTCCATCATATGGCATGTTTGGAAATTTTTTCTGATTATCTTGCATATAAAATTGGGCATATGTTCTTGCAATTACAGCTATTACTTTTTGTTTTTCCAAGGCAGTAGTATTTGAAACTTCCGCAATTCCCTTTAAATAATCTTCAAGTGGAAGTTCATTAATAATTACTAATTCATTGTTAATGATTCTGAATTCTAATATACCAAGAAACATATTATCATGTGTTTGTGGCGACCATGCAAGAGGCCTTGCCCATGATGCAATAGTTAATGGTTCTGAATAATTTTTATTTGAAATTCTAATCTTATCGACAGGTGTATTATTTATATATAAAGAGATCTTTTTATCTTTATCTTTTCGAGTCGTAATAATGACGCGTTTTTTCTTCATTGTCTTTGATGCATCGTTTATTTCAACACTCATTTGATTTCCCTTTATTTGAATCATATCAGATTGAAATGATAACTTTATTCTAATATCTCTATTTGGAGGAGTAATATGATTTTTAATTATTTGTTCTCTTTTTTTTGGTTCTTGTATTTTTGGAACTTTTTTATTCTTTACATCTCCAATTGTTGGTCGTGAAATCAAGCTTGCTTGAACCGATAAAACAGGTTGAGACTGTTTTATTATACTTGGTGTTGGAGTTGGTGTAGGTGTAGAAATATGAGGAGTCATATATTCTGGAATGTTATATGGATTATGATAAGCAGGAGTATCTCCAAAATATTTATTTTCGAATGTATCTCGAATGATTTGTAAATATTTATACACATTTTTACCAGGACATAAAGTCTTTCCGTAATCTTTGTGACCAACAAGATTTGGTGTAGTTTTTCCTAAAAAATAACTTTTATCTGATGGATTAATTTTATATTTTTCTGAAAGTGCTGTTATTAATCGCTTTAATGCAATCATTTGTGACTTATTCATTGTTTCATTTTCATAGTTTCCCATTAATGAAATTCCAATAGTTTGTGTATTTGCACAATATGCGTGTCCTCCAATTATAAAATCTCCACCAGCTTTTCCTTCGTAAATAGCTCCTTCTTTTGATATTAAAAAATTATATCCAATATCTCCCCATCCTTTTATATTTGCATGAAATTTATATGTTGCACGCATTATTTCTTCTGAAGTTTTTCCAATATATTTTGAATTATTTGTTCCTGTATGATGTATTATAATTTTTTTTATTTCAGGAGAATATTGATATGGCCATTTTAATTTCCCATTTGTATCTGCATATATTACTTCTGATTTTATAAAATCTTGTGGATTCTTTGCATATGTTGCGTTGCATTCTTTGGCTCGTGCGCTTAAAGGAGTGGTATTTTTTGAAGGCTTTGGCTCTTTATAATTTGGTGAAAGGTATCTATATGTTTCATTTGCCCCCCATTCTTCTCTGGAAATAATTCCATTTGCACGAAAAAAAGCAGTATCTCGTGTGTATCCTAAATTATTACTATTGTTAGTAACGTTACTGGCTTCTAAATTTTCTAAAACATCATCTTGTAAAAAAATAAATTCTAATTCTGCGTCTGCTTGTGTTGAAAATTTTGTTTTAAAAAGAAATGTTTGAGATTTTTTCTTTAAAAATAATAAATCGGAATATAATATCTGATTATTTTTAGTTTCTAATCTGTCGGTTTTGCTATCAGTATTAAAATTTAGCATGTTCCATGTTTCTCCTGCATTATTTGAAATCAGTATTATTGGAATTGTCTGTGAAGTTTCAGTGTTTGTTTTAATTTTTACTGCGATAGAATCATAAGATTTGGAAAGTGTGAAATTTATATTTTCATCATTCTCTTTGTTGAAAATATAGCTTGCACCTTTTGTTGTATCTGCAATTTGTATATTTTTATTATTTTCAGCAAAAACAGTATTATTATTACAGAAAATAATACTTATAAGAGTTGTAAAAATAGCATGTGTAATAAATTGTTTCATGTGGCTGAGAGGAGTAGTAATAAAATTCATGTGTACGTTTTGTTTATAAAAATAGTATGTAAACTGTAGCGTATTAACTTTTAATGAGAAAGTTGAAATATTCTCTTGAATTATATTTTATATTACAGTACAATGATATGATATGTAAAATTTATCTAACCAAATACATATGAATATCAAACAAACAAACAAACAAGAACAAGGGAGTTCTAATCTAAAAAAAGCTTCAATTGGAGCTTTATCTGTTGCACTGGTAGGTGGGGCAGTTTTTGGAGTTCAGCAATTAAGGACTTCTCATTCAGAATTAGAAAAAGATTATTTAGCGGAATTTTTTCAAGGATCCGAATTGCAAAAATCTAATACATCTGGTTTAAAAGCAGATTATTTTGCAAATGGGGTAAATTTAGATAGGGCGTTAATTACACCATATGATGGTCCAGAAATGTCTGATGCTGTGAAGCAGTGTATGGCGACAGCGCCCACCTCTTTACAAGAAGGGATTTTTTATGGAAAAGTTGATATGGATGGTCTTGTTAATTTAATGACAAGAAAAAATAATGGAGAATTTACAAATGATGACATTGTTGCAGAAATTATTGATGTGTTTGGATATGCAATGAGTAAGAATCAGATTAACTGGGATTGGATTCCAGATGCTATAGCCACTTCAGATTCTCGATATGAATTTTATGTTGCGCCAGGAACAGAAAGTATGTGGTCATGTTATTTTAATACAGTAGAAGCGGATGAAAATATTAAATTTTTTCCTCAGTTTTTTACAAATTATCCTGATTCATATTATACAGATGTAACGTTACCTTCAAATGGAGAGATAATTAATGGGCATGGACGAAGAGGGGATAAAATTACAATTACAACTCCGTCTGGTGCTAAATGTGAAACAACTGTTTTAGAAGATGACACATGGTCTTGTGATTTTGATACAAGCGCACAAGAAGGAGATACTCTAAATGTAGTGCTTACAAATATTGATGAAAATGGGCAAGTTATAGATACTGTTATTACAGCAATAGACAATGCAATTGATAACACTCTTCCTGTTGTAACACCAGTAATTACAGCAACGCCAACAGCTACAGCTACACCAGAAGCAACACCGACAGTTACTTCTACGACAGAAGCAACGCGAACTGCTACTGCTACGCCAATAATTACTCCAACACCATTTACAACACCAGTACCAAATCCAAATGGAGATACTGATAATGATGGTATTCCAGATAGTCTTGATACAGATATTGATGGAGATGGGGTAAATAATGAAGATGAAGCATTGATGGGGACAAGTCCTTATGAGGTAGATACTGATGATAATGGTATTTCTGATGCAAATGAAGATTCTGATGGAGATGGTATTACTAATGGTCAAGAATCAAATCCCTCTTCAAATGCAGGAACGGATACAGATGGGGATGGTATTATAGACGGACTTGATTTAGATTCAGACGGAGATGGGATTTCGGATATTAAAGAACAACGAAGAGATATTGATGGAGATGGGATTCCAAATCAACAAGATTTAGACAGTGATGGAGATGGAATTCCAGATTCTGTAGAAGGAACAATTGATACAGATGGAGATTTGAATGAAAATTATCTTGATGAAGATTCAGATAATGATGGTATTTTAGATTCTATTGAAGGAAGCGGAGATACTGATCAAGATGGAAAACCAAATTATTTAGATCTTGATAGTGATAATGATGGATTAAATGATAGAGAAGAGGGAAGTGATGACATTGATGGAGATGGAATTCCTAATTTTATTGATGAAGATTCAGATGGAGATGGGATTTCTGATAGTCTAGAAGGTACTGAAGATACTGATAATGATGGACTTCCTAATTTTATTGATGAAGATTCTGATGGAGATGGGATTTCTGATAGTCTAGAAGGTGCTGAAGATACAGATAATGATGGAAAATTAAATTATCTAGATTCTGATGATGATGGAGATAATTTAATTTTCCATCATTATCTGTATCTTCAGCACCTTCTAGACTATCAGAAATCCCATCTCCGTCAGAATCTTCATCAAT
>CAMZKJ010000004.1 GCA_947311245.1 uncultured Candidatus Altimarinota bacterium | reverse complement strand
GGAAGAATATTTATAAGAATCATAATAATAATAAATATTTGATAACTTATATAATTATTATTAAATTTTGTTTCTAATATTTTAGAGTCAGTACTATTTATACTGTTGTTACTATTTTTAGAGTATTTTAGATATTTAATTATTGGAAATAGAAATAATAAAATAATTAAAAACAATGTTGAATAGGGGAGTATTGACCAGAGTGTAGAATTTGGAAATAAATGTAATTGTTGTACATATTTATCTTGAAAATTATTTGGTTTTGTAAAATTTCCTCCAATGTACTTATTCCATAATTCAGGGAGAACGCCGTGTTCTTCTCTTAAATTTTCGGCACTTGCATCTTTATTCCATAAATAAATAGATTTTTTCCCATGAATCCAATCAGAAGGTCGGCTTGCAAATGGGTGTTCATCTCGAATTGCAGCACTTCGTTCTCCCATTTGTCTGTTGAGTTCTATAAATTTCCCATAAAAAAGCCAATTTTCCCAATCTAAAATATATTCATTTTTTTGATAATCTTTTGGTTCTGGAGTATTAGGGTCAAAGTATGGATTCCGTTTTTTTTGTAGAAAAAAATCTAAAGGTTTTCCTGTTTCTCTAGGGAGGGAATTTTTTGTATTCAGAAAAAAAGTTTTTGGTATAATTGTATTATTTATATTTTCTGGTGTGTTTTTTAAATTTGCTCTAAATTCTGGTGTCTGAAATGCATCTCCTTCTCCAGAGTTTGGAAGTAGTGCAAAATGAATGACAAATGTTCCCATATAAAAAGCGGGTACAACAATCCAAAATGCTAAAAATTGTGATATCCATTTTCCAAAAGAAATTTTTTGTTGAAAGATTATTATGATCCAAATAATCCCTGCAAGTCCAGTTAAAGTTGCACCAGTCCATTTTATAGAAAGAACAATTGCAGATGTAGCAATCACAATTATCCAGTTTGTCCAGCTTGGATTTTTATAATATTTCAGTGAAAATAAAGCTCCTAATACTATGAAAAACATGAGTATTGCATCCATTAATACATATTGAGATTGAACCAAAAATGCAGGAGAAAATAATGTAAGAACTCCTACTAATGAAGATATAGCATATGAGGATGTTAAGAAATATGCAAAATAAAACATGAGAGCAACAAGGGCTGCACCAAAAAATGCGGGAACACTTCGGATTCCTGCAATATTTAATGTTTCACTATATTCTTTCCCAATTCCAATGCTGGCAAGCCCTCCAACATGACTATTTAAATATTTTATTTCTTCTTTATTTTTTTTATATGTTGTTTTGAGGTCTTTTATTTTATTTATATTCGGATCAGATGTAGTGTTTTGAAGAGATAATATTTCTTTTTTCAGTATTTTTTGTTCGTTTTCAAGTTTTGTTTTACGTTTTAAATTATTTGCATTTTCTTCGATAAATTCTGGTAATCCATACATTTGAGCATTCGCCCATAAAATCAGTTTTCCAAGAGGTGGGTGAATATCAAAAAAATATTCTCCTTCTTGGTATTCTGATACAAAATGAAAAAAATGAAATTCATCAAAAACAACTTCTTTTGGGTTGTCTAAAAAAGCAAATCTGCTAAAAATTCCTAATAATAAAAAGATAAGGGTTCCCAATACTGTTTTATTTTGAATTATTTTTTTGAAAAATTGTTGAAACATTTTATGCAGTGTGAAAAAATTCTGTATGTACTACTTTTACTGCATTATTCGCATCTTTTCCAGCGATAACAGCCGAAATATTTGACTCATTTGCTCCTTGCGAAATCATTTTGATATTAATTTTTGCATTGGCAAGTGCAGAAAAAAATCGACCTGCTACTCCCATATTGTGCAACATTTCATTTCCAACAATTGCAATAATAGATTTATTATGAACAATTTCTACAACATATGTTTTTTCAAGTTTTGTAATAAGTTGAGATAAATTTCTGTGTCCATCTTGAATCGTTACAGAAATACTAGATTCTGATGTTGAAACTAAGTCTATAGAAATATTATATAATGCAAAATTTTGAAATAAATCTATTAAAATTCCTGATTCGCTCATATTTGATGAACGAATTGTTAACACTGTTATATTTTTTTGAACGGTTATAGATTTAAATGAATGGTTGGAATTTTTTCCAAGTTTTGTAATAGCTGTTCCCATATCATTTGGAGCCATTGTGTTTTTAATTCGTACTACAATATCATTTTTTACAGCGGGCCAAATAGTCTGTGGGTGAATAACTTTTGCTCCTAAATTTGCAAGTTCTGTTGCTTCATTAAACGATAATTCATCTATTACATGTGCGTCTTTTACAATTCGAGGGTCTGTTGAGAGAATTCCACTTACATCTGTCCAAATTTGAATTTCAGTAGCATTGCATGCTTTTCCAACCAATGCTGCAGTAAAATCAGAATATCCACGCCCTACTGCATTTACGATTCCACCCGGAATTTTTCCAAAAAATCCAGTACAAATAGGTGTTATATTTTCTTCAAGTAGAGGAGTAAGTAATTTCCCAAGTTTATGAGAAAAACATTCAAAAAAGTGTTTATCAGCTTTTGTATGTTCATGCTCAAACATATCAGAAACAATATTTTCTAAAGAAATAAATTCTGTTTTTTCGTTTCTATCTTTTACATGAAGAGATAAAAGTTTTGCCGATAAAATTTCCCCAAGAGAGATAATTTCATCGTTTGAACGCGGTGACACTTCACCAATAACAGTGAGTGCATGTAAAAATCCAGAGAGTCCAGAAATTTTACTTTTTATAAAATTTTCACCTTCTGTGTATAAATCTGTATTTTTTACCAATTCACCCAATGCTGTGATGTGTTTTTCTTCAATTTGTTGTAAATAGTTTTTGTAACAAACTTTATTTATTTGTGTTGCGCACTCTGCTGCAGATATAAGTAAGTCTGTTACTCCGCTCATTGCAGAAACTATTACCACTTTATGTTTTTCGGGATGCGAAATAATTATTTCTGCTGTTTGTGCAATAGCCTCAGCATTTCCCATAGAAGTTCCTCCAAATTTTAATGAAAACATATTTTTGAAATAATGAAATAAATTTATAAATTAACAATATCTGAAATTATTGACATTGCAGTTGCTTCACCACCAGCTCCTGCACCTTTTAATACAATTTCTCCTAAATATTCATGATGAATAATAATCATATTATCGGGGCCATTTACAGAATAAAATGGTGAATTTTTTTCTACCTCTTCAGGTTTGACTGTGATTTTTATAGTATCGTTTATATTTTTTGCACTCGCAATTAATCTTATCTTTTGATTTTTCTTACCAGCTTGTGTAATTTTTTCTGATGTGATTTTTGAAATTCCCTCTACGGGAAAGTCTGTCATTTTTGGAATATTTGTATGAAAACAGATACTTGATAAAATTGCAATTTTTGCTGCAGAGTCCCATCCATCTACATCGGCAGAGGGGTTGCTTTCTGCGAATCCTTTTTCTTGTGCATCTTTTAAAACATCTGCATATGAAAGTTCTATATTATTTTCTAGATTTGAAAGCATATAGTTACATGTTCCGTTTAAAATTCCTTCTATACTCGTTATATTTCCAACCGAAAAATGATTTTTTAATGTTTTAATAATAGGAATTCCTCCAGCAACAGAAGCTTCAAATCCAACGGTTACATTGTTTTTTTTTGCGAGTGAAAAAATCTCATTTCCAAATTCTGCCAATACTGCTTTATTTGCAGTTATTATATTTCTCTTTGTTTCTACAGCCTTATAAATAATATTTTTTGCAATATCTGTACCTCCTATTACTTCTATAATACAATTTACCTCTGGGTCGTTCCAAATATCATTATGATTTTCTGTAAAAATTTTTTCTGAAATATTTATAGAAATTTTTTTAGATTTTTTTATGCTTGATGCTTTATTTCTTACTGCTATATATTTTAGGTTTAGTGTTGAAAAAGGAGTTTTACATGTTTTTTGTAATTGCTCTTTATTTTGAAGAATCATTTTTACAACATTTGAACCGACTGTTCCAAATCCAAAAATGGCGATATTTAAAGTCTTCATGGTTGCATGTAAAAATAGTATAAGATAATGTAAATACTATACTGAAAAATATAATTTTTTACAATTTTACTTATGTGTTACACTATTTTTATATATTATACATCAGTATATGAAATATGAATAATCAAAAACAAGATAATAGTATGATTTTAGAGAATTCATTAAATCAATATTATAATATTGATTTTTTTTCTACTCATATAGATTTTGATGAAATTGAAAAATTAGAATGCAAAGGAGAAGAGTTTTTATTTAAAAATTTACTGTATCTATTTCAAAAATATAATTCAAATAGTGCTGATCTAAAAATGTTGCGTAATGCTTTTGCATTAGCAAAAAAAGTGCATAAAACACAAAACAGGGAATCTGGTGCAGCATTTGTCACTCATCCGTTAATTGTTGCCTTACTTGCAATTCCATATAGTCCATGTGCTCATTTTTTATCAGCGACTCTTCTTCATGACACAATAGAAGATTATACTTGTGAAACAAAACATGTAAGCAAAAAAGATTGTAGAAAGTATATTTCGGATAAAATTAAGAATGAATTTGGAGAGACTGTTTATGATTTAATAGAGGGAGTAAGTAAGGTTTCAGAAATTAAGAGTGAAAAAAGAACAACCGAAATACAAGAAATAAAACAAGAAATAGCAAAACAAACTATAGAAAAAATTTTTATATATTCAGCAAAAGATTGCAGGATATTACTTATAAAAATATTCGATAGGCTTCATAATATTATTACTATTGCAGGAAAGAAAGACCCTATAAAACGAGAAAAAAAAGTCCAAGAAGCTATTTCAATATATGTTGCATCGGCAAAACGCCTAGGATTATGGAATGTAAAAAATCTGCTTGAAAATGCATGTGAGCGTGCGCTGAATAATGACAATACAAATTTGCAAAAAATACAAGAAGAAGAAACATTAGAAAAATCAGAAAATATTCGCAAAAAAAATATTATTCAAACTCTTCAAAAAATACTTCCAGACTCAAAAATATTGCTTGAAAAAAATAGTTTTATGAATAGGGCTGTGCATTCAAGCTATATTTTAATAGAGGTTGAAACAGAAGAAGAATGTTTTAGAGTTTTTTCTGTTTTGAATAAAAAATACTATTTAAAAAAAAATACATTTTCAGATTATATTTCTCGTCCAAAAATAAATAAATACCAAGCTCTGCATGCACAATATATTGTTAATAATGCAGAAATTATAGAAATTCATATTGTATCTACCGATATGCGAAAGCGAAATATTTTTGGAGTATTTCTCGATGTTAAATTGAAAAATTATTCTTTGCCTCTGTTATCAGGTGTGTCGTTAAATATTTTGAACAGAGAGTCTGAACAAACACTTGTTGCTATTAAAAATAGAATTTTAACACCTCAACTCACTATTCATAATGTAGAAATGGGAAGAGTTTATATTGCAAAAGGTGCTACGGCACTCGATGCTGGAATTTCTCTTTATCCAGATATATTTCAAAATATTAGCGATGTGTATATAAATTCTACGTTACAGTCTTTAAATACTATTATAAAAAATAATGATATTATTGAGTTTCAATTTGCCGATAGATCACAATTAGAAAGGAACTGGTTAGATTATTCTTTTCTTTATAAGGAAAAAATTTCGAATATATTGGCTAGACTTTCATATAGTGAAAAATCTATAAAAGGTCATGATATTCTTCAATCTGTGTTTGATGAAAAAAGGATAGGTCTTGTAGATGTAATATGTGACAATGTAGATTTTTTAGATTTCGTAAATTCTGATTTTACATCTGTTCAAGATTTATATGTAAGTATTTATGAAGGAAGGGTAAGAGGGTATGAATGTTTATATTTATATGAAGAATTTAAAAAACAAAGCAGTAATAATAAAAAAAATAATACTATAACAAATAAAAAGTTACAATTTACATCATCTTTTTCATTATTTTCTGATATCGAAACTGTTTTTTCTACAGTTGCACAGAAAACATCGGTTCAGATTAAAAATCTGGTAATAGAAAAAGAAAAGGAAAAAATGAGGGGAAGTGTAGTTGTTGAGAGTTCTCAAAAAAATCTTGTAAAATTTATGCAAAAACTTCAGCCATGTATTTCATGTTCGTATTCATTTTCTGTGTTATTTTTACTAAAAATATTATTTTTTCTGGCTTTTCCAATAGGGGTTTCGGTATTAATTTCTACATTCCTTGCATCAGGTGTGTCGGAGAATTATTTCTTGTTTTATTTCGGTGCAGGGGGGATTTTGGCTGCAAATATTATAACCTATGTGTTTTTTAATAATTATTTTGCAATTATTCGTAATAAAATATCGATATTACTTTCAGTTATTGCAATAAATTTTATTGTATCATTGGGATATATTTATATCTTTTTTCAACATGATTATAATATTTATAATTTGCATTTTTATTTTTCACTCATTTTACTTGTTTTTTCTATGGGATTTCCTGCTTTATTTGTATCGAAAAAAAATATAACAAAAAATAACACAGAGTCTTTTACTCTTTCTGAATATAAAAAGAAACAAAAACAAAAAGTAATAGGGTATTTGTTGCGATTTTCAGCAATTATTGTTTGGGGGCTTGATCCACTCTTCTTAAAATATAGTCCATTATCAGAAATTTCATTAGATATTAGAATGGGCTTGTTATTTTTTGGAGGGGCTTTATTTATGCTGTCTCTTATTGTGGTTTTCAAACGAAGGCTTATTAAATCTTTATATAAAATTCCAATAAATGGTGCGTTTAAGTTATTAATTATTGCAAAATTATTATTTGCATTTTTATCGGTTGTAAGTCTTCAATATACGTCTGGTACAAGTTTTATTTTATTGAATAACTTTGCACCAATTTTTAGCTTACTTATAGCGTTTATATTTTGGAGAAGCTCTGTGTTATATCTTCAAGATAAAAAAAATATTATAAAAATGTTTATAATATTTTTGTTGGGGTCTATAGGAACTTCGTTAATATTTTATAAAGATATTGTTGTGGGAGGGGTGCTTTCATTGTGGGGAAATATATTTGCAATATTGACAATGCTTTCAGATGTATTGTTTATGACAGTAGTTATTAGATATGCTCCGTCTTTAAAAAATAATCAAAGTTATTTTGTAAATTTTTATTTATATTTGGCTTCATTTCTCTGTTTCTTACCTTTTCTCCTTTTTAATATTTCAGAAGTTTTACAGTTGTCTTCGGAAAAAATATTTTGGGCTATTGGAGTTGGTGCACTATGGGGGTTGGGAACATTGTTAAATTATGAGGCATTTCGAAGAATGGATGGTTTTATTGGATTCTTAATGTTTAATCTCGCAATTTTAATAACAATTTCGGTTGAATCATTTTTTCTGAACGAAATAGCAATTACACCATTTTTATTGTTAGGTTCTGCTCTTGTTATTGGTGCTTCGATTCTTGCAGAAATGATAAATACAAAATGTGAACAAGAGAATATTACAAAATAGTTACAGATTTAATCTTTTGTTTTTATTTCTTTTAGGAGATAGTCGGCATTTTTACTAAGATATTTTCGTGTTTCTTCTTTTGCTTTTCGAACAGATTTTCGGCTTACACTTGGTGTACTAGAGTAAATGCTATCGGCTCGTTGAGATGTCTTATTTCGAATATGTAAAAATTCTTTTTGGTCAATTCTTCCAAGAATATAGTCTGACATTGCAATAGCAAATGTATTTCGTAAAT
>CAMZKJ010000003.1 GCA_947311245.1 uncultured Candidatus Altimarinota bacterium | reverse complement strand
GAGAAGTTTTTAATTTTTAAATTAATTGTGGAATTTTCACGGGTCCAAATGATGATATGTTGGGGAAGGTGTGCAGGAAAGAGGAAGGGGAGAAGTCTTTATTTTTTAAATTAACCGTGAAACTTCCACGGGTGCCAATGATGTTTTTTATTTTTATCATGTTGTTATGGGTTTGTTGTTGTTGGTGTTGATGCCGGTGGATTTTTTATAGGAGCTTGTACAGTAGGTTGTGTCGTTGCAGTTGTATTTGTATTTGTATTATTTGCATTATTTGTATTTGCTGTAGTAGTACTTGTGTTTGTTGTATTGTTTGTATTATTTGTAGTAGTACTTGTGTTTGCTGTGTTGTTTGTATTTGTTGTAGTAGTACTAGTATTTGCTGTGTTATTATGTTTTGCTTGTGCAGCGGTTACAATTGGATTAATTGTTGCAATGGCATCTGCAGTTTGTGCATGTTTATTTGGATGCTTAAGTTCATATATCACTTCTGCTAATTTTCTATAGCTAGTAATTTGGTTCACTAATCGGTCATTAATTTTATCAGATTTTCTTAGATACTCTTGTACAGCTTCTTGTTCAGTTTGATTACCTGTTTTTATGTTTTTAAAGGTGTTCATATCTAGGGGTATTTCCTTAAGAGCCTTAATTGCTTGCTTCCCTTCAGAGCTATTTTGTTCTATTTTTGCATTATCAAATACATGATCTTTGGTAAATTTAGAGTTTATTGATCCTCTCCACTGATCTCGAACTTTATCATCTAATTTTTCAAATTTTTGAATCCATTTTCCTCCAAAATCATTTTTAAAGTTATTACCACTGGCAAGTTGCATATTTCCATTTGCATCTGTTCCAACGGGAATAATTGGGATTTTCATAGGAGCTTTTGCAATAAATGCCCCAGCAGATTTTACAGTCGATATAATTCCATCTGCAAATCCTCCCGTTATGTCATTTCTTGTTATTTCCATAGCTTTCACTCCACCAGCCCATAAAACTGCAATAGTGAGAAAATGATAAAATAATGCATGAGTACTAGCGAGTCCATCGACTAATGCTCCACCTTTTACCGTTGTATCACCAATAGTTTCAAGTCCGGGAATTGAATATTGTTGCCCAACTGAAATTAAAATGAATCCAATTACAAATGGCAAACCCATAATAGCAGGAGCAAATGCTTGTGTTATAAAGACATTTGCGCCTAAATATTTCCCATCTCCACTTAGACCCGCAAACCCTGCTTTCTCTGCAACAAAATTTAAGGCTATAACTGGCGATGCAATAATATTGACCCATAAAATAATAATTCGTCCAAATAAATTTACAACCATTACTATAAATAAAATTAAAATTATAACCATTAAAATTAATGCTAATAATGTATTAATAAAAAGAGTTGTCCAGTTATCTGGTAGTACAAACTCACCATTTGCTCCAGTCGTATCTTTAATAGCTTTACTCGCAATTCGTGGTAAATTTTGTACTTGCATCATGGAAAATGCCATGAGTGGTAAAATGGTTCCTTCGTTAAAATTACTATAATCGAAATCTTTCCAATAAATTGTTAATGCTCCATAATTTACTTTTGTTAAGACTGTATCTCCAAGTTTTTCAAGGGCTTTTTCATCTCCTTCATCAATATCTATATCTAGAGCATGAGCACTTGCATTATTTTTCCCTTGTATACTTATATCAGAATAGCCTCTGTCAAGCTGAATAGTTGTATATGCTGGATAGCATGAACCATGAGTATAAGGTTTTTCTTTTCCTGTTTCTGCGTTTGGTTCTGTTACTCCTGCT
Organism: uncultured Candidatus Altimarinota bacterium; assembly: GCA_947311245.1. Classification (GTDB taxonomy): domain Bacteria; phylum Patescibacteriota; class Gracilibacteria; order CAIRYL01; family CAIRYL01; genus SZUA-1403. The sequence continues at coordinate 16,061 of CAMZKJ010000003.1, read as the reverse complement.
TTTGGTTTATGGTTTTCATTGTCCCAATCAGATGGGCTAATTTGGTTTATTACACATGGTTGCATTTGGAATAATTTTTTGTCTCCAGCATGTTTGTTTGCGATAGATTCTGGTAGTGCATACACAACATGTGTTGCAACATCTACGGCATCAAATATTACACGAGTCATAAACCATGTCATGTTCACCGTTACAATTCCAATAACTAACGATGGTAAAATAGACTGCAACTGATATTTATCTTTTGATATAGGAAAAATATTCATGACTGCTACAAAAAGCAAAATAAGCAAAAAGGCATAATTTACAAGGGTTCGAACAACATCCCATAATTCATATAATAATGCTGCGACAGGAAAGGCGTCTGCTTCTCCATTTCGTCCTAAAATAAAAGCATCTCCCATTAAAACTCCTGCAAATTTTACTACCATTGCTATTATAGGAGTAAATAAAGAAACAATGAGTGTTGCAAATTCAGTAATTTGTTTTTTTATCTTTGAGCCCTCTGCAGAATTTATTTGATCTATAACACTTTCATTATTTTGATTTGCAGTTTCAGAAGAACTTTCACTTCCAGTGTTATTAGTTGAGTCGGCTGTTGCGGCATATGTTGTGGGTGTAAAATTTTCAGATTCTCCGATTAAAGCCGTACACAGTGGAAAAATATTTGCGAATATAAAAAGCCCTGCAAAAAGTGCAAGAAATTTTTTACCAATGTTTTGTGTATATTTATTCATATTTTTTCTGTGTATTTATGTGTTTTTCATATCAGTATATCAGTTTTGTCTTTAGAAGACAAATATATATGTTATGTTAAAAACCAACCTGCTAATGTAAGTCCGGTGAGTGTTTTTCCAGTTGCTCCCATTAATGTTATGGGGTTTGCTTGTGATTGTAGTGCTAATTGTCGAAGTTTTTGTTTCTGTTCTTCTTTTTTTTTTGCTTTTTCAGACTGTAGTGCAATAGTTTGAATTGCGGTTATTCGTTCATTCTGTTGCTCTCTTTTTGAAAGTTCAGTGTTATAATTTACAACATCTTGGTTGTATTTTTGCATTTGTTGTGCATGATTTTGCTTCTGTTCAAAAGCTCGTCCAGACATATTTTTTCCAAAGGTTCTTTTGTATGCATTACTCATATTAATTTGGTTGAGAGTGTTTATAGTGGTCATGTAATTGGTTTAAAAGAGGGAGGTAACTATCTTTTTGACCAATTCTATCTGCAATTTTTTCATACATTATAAATCGTACATGGTTCGATGTTTGTGTTGCATTTCCAGAATTATGGTCGGAATGTTCTTCTACTTTTTGAAGATATTCTTCTTTTGTATACATAATTCCATCTGGTCCCAGATAGTGAGATTTTTGTAAATATTTACTCATTGGGTTTTCCTCTTTAAAATCATTAATGGTTAAGCTGTTTTTAAATGTCTTTTTAATATTTCTGTCATAGGAACTTAAGCTTAATTTTGTGCGTGTTTCTTCGCCATTTTCATTTGTATGATATATATAATTTTTTTCCCCGTTCTTTTTTTTTACTGTTTTAATATCTTTTTTAATACTTTTTTTGGGTGACCAATCCATGTTTTGTGCCAAAGAAACTTCCCATTCATTTTTAAAAAATGTTCTATAATGTTTATTGTTCCAACTTTCTTTTACAATATTATCTAACATTTTTTCTGGATGTAACATTTTTTCAATTCCAGAATTCATTACTCCATTCCCAAGTAATCCTGTTCCCAGCACTCCTGCTCCAATAAGAGGGAGAGATCCACTCCAATTTCCCGATTGAATTCCAACTAATATATTTGCAAATACCATAACCATTAACCCACTTCGCAATACTTGATCTAATACAAAATTTACAGGAGTAATTCTTCCAATAGTTTGTCCTTCAAGGCTGCTATCGGCATGTTCAGAAAATCTATTTTCTACAGTATATGTATGATGACTTTTATTTTTTACAGAATCTATTAATTGTTCTTTTTGTTCTTTCGTCAGATTTTGCGTTATAGACTGAATAAAATCGGTTTCTTTTTGAATTTTTTCTCCTGTTTCTGGATTGGTTCTATTCATTATTTTTTGTGCTTTTTCGGCAACCCTCTGCATTCCCAGTTGATAAAATTGATGATTAGAGACAATATCTTTTTGCTTTTCTCTAAATTTTGTATCTATTTCTTGTTGTTTATATTTGTCGTTGTCATTTTTCCATGACCTGTTTGCATGTTTAATTTTTGCTTGTAGCCATTTTTTTCTTTCATCATGTCGTTCATCGTTTAGCATGTTTATATATGCTGAATATGCTTTTGGGCTTAATGTTCCACCTCCGTTTTTTACAAATTGAATAACTTCTGCAAATGGTGCGGTTATAGTTCCTTGTGTTAAATATTTAAGTTTTCCATGCGCATTCGTCTCTTTCATAATAAATTTTGCTTCTTCCTCAATATATGTATCCATATCTGCATTGAGTAGAGGAAGTTTTTCATTCTGAGATGCAAGACTTGTTTCTCTCTGTAGATTTTTTTCCGCTAAATATTGAGGATCATTATGTAGTTTTTCTTGTACTTCTGGGGTATGTATAAGTGAATTACTTAATATATCTTCAAATGTAAACACATTTGCATTGGTTTCTTGTATAAATTTATTAAAAATTTGGGGAAAATATTCATTTTGAAATGCTTCCATTTCTTCGGAAATAATTTTATTTTGCTCCGCTTGTGTTGTAGCATTTTGTACTTTTGGTGTTTCAAAAACATTTTTTAGTTGTGTGCTAAAAGCACTAAAATAGTGTTCTGCATATTCTTGAAATTCTTCTTTATTTTGCGCTGTGTTATCAATACCAAATTCTGTGAGGTCTACATAACTCATTTGTTTTTTCATTTGTTCTATACTTTCGGCATTTCCTTCTAAGAATTTTTGCATTTCTCGTTGTCCTTTTGCTTGCTGTAGTGCATTATTTTGGGTCTCATATATTTCCCATGTTTCAGATGTTTTTGAATCTTGAATTTGTTTATGAGGAATTGTTGGAATAGACTGTAAACTCCTCTTAATATTAATATTATTAGGTAATTCTTCTACCGTACTGTGTGCCGATGAAATAGCATCGCTAGACATGTTATGTATGTATTTATTTATTTATATTTATGTATATTTCTTGTTTTACTAAAGTTTTATAGTTTTAGTTTTCTACTAATTATGTTTGTTATAGATTCGTGAGATTCTTCATCTTCTGGAACATAATATCCAAGAGTGTCACGAATTTTACTAATTTTTTGAGACTGTATTGGAATAGTAATTTCTTTTTTTGATTTTCCATTCTTTATATATACATATAATGTTTTTTGCTGATGTGGAATATATAAAATCCAAAATTTTTCTATTTCTTGATACGAAAAAAAATGCTGTTTCCAGAGCATTCCAATATCTGTAAATACTACGGTTACTTCATCTGCTTTTTGATTATATGTAATGGTATAAATAAATCCAATCATCACAGATAGCAAAACAACACTGAGTGCTTCGGTAAATATTCCAATAATAACACCTGTAATAATACAGAGACCTAATACAATAAACCACAATGGACCTCGTTCATGCGTTTCAAATGCGGGAGTACTAAATTTATATAAAATATTTCCAATATCTGTAATATTTTCACTGTTTTCATTATTTTCACTCTTTTTGTTATTATTGTTGTTCTTGTTATTATTATTGCTATTATTTGTTTCCATATATTAAAACTTTATAAATTTGTATTTCATATTTTGTATATTTCAGATAATTATATCAAATTAAAAATAGAATTGCAAGAATTCTTATTTATTGGTATAATTTCTTGATATATGAATTTATATATCAAAAAATTATCAAAAAATTTTAAATTTATAAAAAAATATATAAGTAATGAAATAGGAGGACAACAAGAGGGTGGAAAAATTAAAAGAACAGTAAAAGATAAACTGTATTTTATTGTATTTGGAAAATATCCAGAGCAAAAAGAAGTAGAAGAAGTAGAAGAAGTAGAAGATTTAGATGAAAATCAAGAAATTGAAGAAAGTAATAAAAGTAGTAAAAGTAGTGACGAAGAGCAAGAAAAATTGTTTCAAGAAAAAACAAAAATGACTTTGTTGCAAGCTGAAAAAAAAGTAAAAAAATGGAATGAAGCAGGTGAAACGACAAAAGTAAAATCGGGAGTAAAAATGATTTTAGAATTTTTCCCAAATCATGAGTTTCGTAAAATAAACCTTTCAAAAAATAAATCGAAAAAAATAGAAGAAGGAACAGAGGGAATAACAAAAAAAACAGCAAAAAAATCATTATTTTCAAAAGTTGCATCAAATCCATCACATGGGTTTGATGTAAGTGCCGAATTTTTAGAAAAAAATGGATTACCGCAAGAGGCAGACGTAAATGATGATGAGCGTGTATTTGGAGCATTGTCTTATTTTCCACTTTTAAGTTTTTTTGTGCTTGCTACACGAAAAGATTCACCTTTTGTTTCGTATCACGGATGGAATAGTTTCGCAATTTTTGCAATTTTTCTTCTCTCTGTTCCATTTGCTTGGATTTTTGGAATAATTCCAGGAATAAGTTTTTTATTTTATTTACTGTATCTCTCTTTATTTTTTATTTCTATATATGCAGGATTTCTTGCATGGAGTGGTAGATATATAAAAATTCCAGTTATTTCAGCATTTGCAATGAAATTAGCAGGAAAATAAGAAAATAACTAAGAAAATAAAAAATAACATATATAATATGAAAACATACAAACAAAAAATAGGACTTTCAATTGCAGCACTTGTACTGTCAATTTCAGCATCATTTACATATTTTTCAGAACAAGATGTAAAAATAAATTATCCAGATATTATTGCAATAACTGTACCATTTGAAAAAGCAGAAATTAAAAATACTGCAGATTTTTTAACTGATAAAAAAATAAATAATTATTCGGGAAATATTCCAAAAGATATTCAGGATTATTTAGATAGTATAGATGTTAATTTTTCGGATAAAGAAAGAGGAATAGTAACAGCAAAAGTTGATGCAGATTCTGTAGAAATGTTGAGTGAAATGATTAAAAATGAACAATTAACGCTTAATGATTTATATGAAGATATTTCTCCTATTTTTGGAGAAGCTGTAAAAAATAATGAAATAAATTGGAAATGGGACGGATATGCAATGGAATATACTTTTTTTGTAGCAGAAGGAGATGAATTATTCTGGGATGCATATTTTTCTCATCCATCACAAACCATGTTTTTTCATGAAGTGTTTTCGGAGGTGAAATTTAGAAATAAACATAATATTATTAATATTAAAAATAATAATAAAAATAAAAAAGTAAGTATAGAAAAATTACATTCTAGTGCAGAAAATTTCGAGAAAAATACTTCTTATAAAGATTTAAACAAAACAGAAAAATTTAATTATTTATCACAAAAAACAACAAATTTTTATCGTAAGAAAATTATAAACATTTTTGAGAATAAAAAGAGTGAAAATTTTGAAGAAAATAATTTAGAATTAAATATTTCTTCACCGGCAATGCGTGCAAATATGAATACGAACATAAATCTAAAACATGATTATAATGCTGATAAAAAATCACTTACGGTAAATCTTAATACAAAAGGATTTGGTGAAGATATTGAAGGAGAAATAAATGTTACAAAAATAAAAAATGATATTTATGGAATTTTAAATAAATATGAATATAAAGGAAGTCCGTTCTCACAAAGAATTGGAATGAATGGAGTTGAAGAAGTTAATGTAAATAAGAGTTTAGAAAATATTAAAAACCAATGGGTGCAGTTAAATAATCCTGAAATATCTGAAATAATTGGACTCTTGCTGAATGATAAAATTCAAGCAGATGTATTGAATATTGCAAAAGATGTAGCAATTCTTGCAAAAGATTTACTGGTTACTACCGATATTTTTATTATGAATGAATATTTAGGTAAAAATTCTGCAACAGGGTTTGAAGAATTTTCTGTAAAATTAAATGAAAAATATATTTCACTTGTTCCTATCTTATTAGGTGATTTTATCGAAGACAAAATTGAAATTGAAAATATTCAAAAATATCTTACAAAATTTTCTTTTATAATATCTTTTGATAAAAATAATTCTGAAAATTTTGAAATTGAATTAGTAGATGTATTAACAGAGTATAAAAACCCTAAGTTGAAAATTTCATACACTAAATCAGGGCTTGATTTGTATTCTCGAAATTTTAATTATGATGATAACGATGTGTATCATTTTCATTTAGATGTAAATAATTTTTTTGTAGAATATTCGGAAAAAAATAAAAGTGACAAAATTGTAGATATAAAAATTTCTGAAAATAATATTTCTGGTTTTTGGAAAAATGATATTGGAAATGAAAATAATATAGCAAACTTTAATTTTGAAAAAACTGGGGAATTTTGGAGTGGAGAAATTACATCAGATATAGAAGAGTTGAAAACAGGAAAAATTCTTATAGAAAATTTTAGATTTGATAAAAATTTATTTTCTGGAATTCTAAAATTTCTTCAAAATGAATTTGAAATGGGTGAATTTAAAATTACATATGAAACTTCATATCCAGAAAATATAGAAATTATAGATCCATCAGAAAATAAAAAAAATATCATTAAATCTTTTGCAAATTTTATTGAAGATTTTACAAAAGTATTAGAAGCAGAAGCAGAACCAATTATTATAAATACAGAAGAAAATATAAACACAAACACAAAAAATTACACAGGTTCACTCTATAAAGGAAATTATATTTGGGGAGGAGCAATGAACCTTGCATGGACAGACTTATCAAAGAATATTATAAAAGAAAAAATTGATTTAGTATTAGATTCTTCGGAAACAGACGCAAAGAAATTACTTGAAAAATTAAATAATCCTGTAATGACAAAATCTGATCTATCAGAAAAAAATTATTATATAAAAAGTGGATACGGGCAAAAAACAGTAGACCAAATAAATAAAGAAACAAAAGAAAAATTTCCAACAAAAAGTTTTAAAGATTTAGATCTAAACCTTTCTGCTACAGATATTATTGCATATGCATATTTTCTGAAAGAAATTGAATATAAAATTCCATTTAATATTAGTCAATATGAATTTTATTTTAAAAATTCAAAAAATAATAATGAGAAAGGAGTGAAAGGAGTGAAATCTTTTTATGCAAAAACAAACGCACAAAAAGAAAATATTCAAATTTTACACTATGAAAACGATGAAAAATTTATTGTTTCTCTTCTGTTAAAAAACAGAGTTGATAATTTAATTTTTGCAAAAGGATATGATATGAAAAATCCAGAAGAAGTAGTTAAAGAAATTCAAAAAATCTATAAAAATTTAGAGAAAAATACAGATAAAAAGATTGAAACATTACAAGAAGAAGACTCTTTTCAAATGCCATTTTTGCATGTAGATATGACTCGTGAATATACAGAATTAATAAATAAATATTTAAAAAATTCAAAATTTACACAATATTTTATTGCAAAAATGTTTGAAAATATAAAATTTGATATAAATGAAAAAGGTGCAAGAGTAGAAAATGAAGCAGTTATAACAATGGAGAAGAATTCTGTAATGCCATATTTTGAAAATCAATATACACCAAAAAATATTATTTTAGATGATGATTTTTGGGTAATAATGAAACAAGCAAATTCATTAAATCCATATTTTATATTGGGTGTACAAAATAATGAACTGATGAAAGAGTTTGAAGAGAATAGTAAATAATACTAAATAATACGAGATAAATATATATAGAAAATATAATATGATAGCTCCAAAAGCACTTAAAAATACGACTATTAAAACAAAGCAAAAGCTTATGTATTATTTAGGTGCATTTGTTTTTATGTTTGTGTATACGGTAATGTCGTATTCCATTGCATTATTTATTATGGAAAAATTTCCAAATAACCCAAATGCAATTTTTTTAGTTGGGGTTATTTTAGCAATCGCAAATATTATTGGTCTTTTTTTAAATGGAATTTGGTTATATATGCAAAAAACAGTAAAGCCAAAAACACTATTGCTCATTTCTGTTGGAGGTTTGTTATTCTCTGTTTTTATTTTTTTAGGAGGAACATTATTTTTAGATACGCTTAATTCTCCTGCATTTGTTATTTTAGCAGTATTTATTTATGTATGGGTTTTTGATATTTCTGATATCACCATGACAACAATAATATTAAATAATTCTACAAAGGAAACACAGGGGATTGAATTTTCACAGAAGAAAATTGCAGAAAGTGTCGGTATGCTTGCAGGTATTGTTTTTGGCGGATTATTACTGGCGTTTGGAACAATAACAACTCAATTTTTTCTAGGAGTATTTCTTGTGGCTATTTTTATTTATTTTAAGCATAATTTTCAAAATAAAAAAGATAGAGATGTGATTTTAGAATTTTCTGAAAAGGATGGAATAGATTGGAAAGAAATTTTAAAGGAAATAGGAAATCCAGAAAAATTAAAAGTACACTTGAAAAATGCAGATACTGCAATACAAAAAAAAGCATTAGATATTTCAAATGCGGTATCGTCGAAAATTAAAGATGAATTTGAGAGTTTGTCGAAATCCGGAACAGATTCCACACGAAAGATAGCAACAACAAGTGCTAAATTTTTAAATGAAGCCAGACTTTTATTACTTGATATTCTTGCAAAAGATAACGAAGTAAAGCGAGTAGTTGTGCCAAAACATAATTTTCATGTAAAAGAAATTTTAACAGAAATTTCTTCATCGTTTGGTGTGATTGGAAAAGCATTTTCATTTAATACACGGTATGTATTTTTTTTGTCATGCATAATGGTTATGTTTTTTAGTTTTTGGGATACAATGGCAATTACATATCAACCATTATTTTTAGAACGCTTTAAGTATGATTTAGGTTTTTTTGTTGCATTTATTATGCCACTGTTTATTTTACCAGTTTTTATTTTGCAAATTCCATTTGGAAAACTTGCTGATAAATGGGGGACTCATATAATGATGATGGTCGGCTTATTTATCTCTGCAATTTCTTTAATAATGATGGGGCTGCTTGATACAATATTTGGTGGAAGTATTTTTGTTTTAATTCTCGCCGGAATTGGTAATTCTATTGGGTATACTGCAGCATTTTCGGCATCACAGGTACATTTTTCAGGAGAAGTACGATATTATTTAGAAAAAAATAAATTTAAAATACAAAATAGTTTGCTGGCTGCTGCATTACGACTCTCTTTAAATATAGGAAATATATTTGGTCAATTATTTGGTGGAATAATTTTTTCTATGCTTGGATTTTTAACAGGTTTTTTTCTGCTGGGATTATTCTTATTACTGTTATTTATAGTTACACTTTTTTTTATTAAAAAATTAACAATTCCAAAAATTCCAGAAATTACAAAAAACACAGTACATTCACTAAAAAAAAATTAAGAACGCAGTAGAGAAAAATATAAAATATAAAACATAAAACATAAAATATTTAATTAAAAAAAATTATGCAAAATACAAAAAAAATATATATAGCATTATGCTTATCTGGAGGTTTCTTATTTTCTGGTTGTATGACTGAAAATAAAAATAATATTATTGAAAATTCAGAAAATACTATAGATTTAGAAAATATTGTGTCAGAGGTACAAAACAGATCTGCATATTTTTCTTTGGAACGCACAGAAGAAAATAAAGTTTCGTTGGTACTCAATAATCCAACACAACACCCCATTCAGTCATTTTCTTCTGAAATTATTTTCCCACCGCATTTAGTACAGATAAAAAATCTTAAAAATACATCAGAAGATATTTTTGGATTATATATAAAGTCTGATTGGAAGATAGATAATAATGTAGGGCGTATAAAAATCGCTTCTGCGTCATTGGGGACAGCACAAAAATTATCACAAAATGCACTTCTTACTATTCCAGTGGCACAATTTGAATTTGAAAAAACAGATCCAGAAAATACTTTTATTTTTGATATAAATGAAAATATTTCAAATATTTTTATTATAAATAAACACAATAGCCCAGAAATATTGGAAAGCATTGTGAATAAAAATAGTACAAAAGATTTAATAATTAAATAAATTTTATTACAAAAAAATTTATGTTAGAATTGGTGTAATATTTTTTTATAATATATAATTTTTATGAGTTACTCTACAGAAAAAATGATGGAATATACGCATCATGTATTGGGTGAAACAGAGTTAAAAATTGCAAAAAGATTGCATCGTGGAAAGGTGAGAGATACATATCTTTTAGATGATGTACGAGTTTTAGTAGCAACAGACCGACAAAGTGCATTTGATAGAATGCTTGCAGAAATTCCTTTTAAAGGGCAAGTATTAAATAAATGTGCAGCATTTTGGTTTGAAAAAACGAAACATATTATTCCAAATCATGTAATTGCAGTACCAGATGAAAATGTGTTAGTTGCTCAATCTGCAAAAGTGTTTCCTATAGAATTTGTAGTACGAGCATATTTAGCAGGAACGACAGAAACTTCTATTTTAGAGAATTATAAAAAAGGTGTTCGAGATTTTTGTGGACATGTTTTACCAGAAGGATTAAAAGAAAATGAAAAACTTCCACAGGTTATTGTTACACCAACAACAAAACCAGAAATTGGACATGATGAAAGTATTTCTCGAAAAGAAATTATAGAACGAGGAATTATGACAGCCGAAGATTTTGATTATATAGAAAAGAAAGCATTAGAAATTTTTACATTTGCACAAGAACATTGTGCAAAAACAGGTCTTATTCTCGCTGATACAAAATATGAATTTGGGAAATTACCAGACGGAACAATCATTATTTTAGATGAAATGAATACACCTGATAGTTCTCGATTTTGGGAAGCAAAAAGTTATGAAGAATGTATTAAAAATAATAAAGCTCCAAAAAGTTTTGATAAAGATGTTTTACGTCGATGGTATAGTGAAAGATGCGATCCGTATGCAGACAAGGAATTACCAAAGGCACCACAAGAATTAATTGCTAAAATGAGTAATGCGTATCAAACAGCATATGAAATGATAACAGGAGAAGAGTTTATTCCAGAAACTTCAGTAAATATAAATGAAAGAATTGATAAAAATTTAAAAAAATATTTTGGTTAAGAGATAACTTTTATTACTTCATAATCCCACCTCCTAGTAATAAATTATTTTTATATAAAACAGCAGATTGCCCAGCGGTTAAGCTTCTAACAGGTTTTGAAAATAAAAGTTTAGCCTCTGTTTCTGCTGTATTTGTGTATTGAAAAAGTGCATTCATACTTTCTCCTCCATGTCGAATTTTTACAGAAATTTCGGTATTATTTTCAAGTTTTGACATTGTCCAGCTTAAATTAAAAATTTCTACGCTTTCTGAAAATAAATCAGTATTATTTCCAATAAAAACAATATTTTTTTTCGTATCGATAGAAATTACATATTGAGGCGTAATCATTCCTCCAATTCTTGCACGTTGTCCTTTTGTAAAATGGAGAACACCGTTATGGTTTCCCACTTTTTTTTGTGTGTGAATATTAATAATATCTCCAGCAATAAATGCTTCTGGAATGTGTCGTTCTAAAAATGGAATATGTGATTTTTCTGCATAAAAGCACACTCCTTGCGATTCTCGTTTTTGGGCAAAGCTTTTAAAATTATTTTGTAATGCAATTTCTCTAATTTCATCTTTCGAATAGGGAGCCATTGGAAACAAGGCATGTTGTAGTTTTTTTTGTGTAAGTGTGTATAAAAAATATGTTTGATCTTTGTGGATCTCTTTTCCTGCAGAAATTTCCCATCGATTTTTTTCTGTATTAAATTCATTTTTAATATAATGACCTGTAGCCACTGCATCGCAACCAAGTTCTTCCATTTTTTCTAAAAAATATCCAAATTTAATAGATCTATTACATTCAACACACGGATTTGGTGTAATTCCATTTTTAAATCCATCTATAAAATGGTCTACAATATCTCGTTTAAATCGTTCTCGAAAATCAAATACATAAAAAGGAATATTTAATTGTTCGGCAACGGTTCGTGCAAGCATTAAATCTCGAAGGCTGCAGCATTTATTTTCTGGTAAGTTTTTTTCCGATTTTTCTGTTTTATCATCGTGCCATAATTGAAAATGTACTCCAATCACAGTGTATCCTTGTTGCTGTAACAGCAGTGCCGAAATTGTGGAATCAAGTCCTCCAGATAAACCAACAAGAACTGTTTTATTATTATTTTTTATTGTCATATATTATATAAATATTTTTATTTGAATATTACAATAAAAACTGATAAAATCATACGAATATGTATATTATTTTTAAAATACAATACAAAATGTTAAAGTTTAAGCACATTCATAACTCTCTTTATAATAATAAAATTTTTTTCAGAGAAGAAAAAGTGATTTTTATGGGACTTGAAAATGGTTGTGAAAATAGTGCTGAAAATACTGATAAAAAGAGTCCTTATCCAGAATTATCTGAGGAAGAAAAAAAATTATCTTTAGAATTTAAAGAAAAAAAAGAATTACAGAAACAACTGAAGTTCTTAACCGATGTATTGTTTGATATCTTGGTTGATTTTCAGTTGAGTAAAGAATTAACTATTGAAGATTTCCCAAATGCAGATATAAATTCACCAGAAGATATTGCATATATAGATTTGTATAATCTGAAAAGAAATAAAATTGTAGAACAAATAGAAGAATTAAATAGAGATCTTAAAAAAAGTAATGATAAAAACCTAGAATTTCAAGAAAAAACAGAAGAATTACGGTACAAAATAGAGAACTTAACAGAAACGATAAGAGAATTGCTATTAAAAAAATTCAGACTAGGAGCAGAAATAGAAGATCTTAGAGAAACAATACATACATTAGAGAATGCATTAGGAAAACATCATATAACAGGATTGCCAAGTCAACGAATTTTAGAAGATACATTAACAGATAGATTAGAAAATATAGAAGATAAAAAACCTGTAAAATTATGTTATATGGATCTTACAGATTTTAAAAATGTGAATACCGTTATTCATTATAACAATGCGGATAAAGTATTAAAGATTTATGGCGAAGCATTGCAAGAAGCTCTCCAAAATTTAAAGTTTACAGATAAAAATAAAAAAATAATACCATATCATACACATGGAGATGAATTTGCACTTATATTAGAAAATATTAGTAATGACGAAATAGTAGAATATGCAAGAGCAGTAGAAGAAATTGCTCAAGAAAAAATTCAAAAACTACTAATCGATTTGAAAAAAGAGCGAGATGAAAAGAACAAATTAATGTTTCCAAATCTTACAGAGATTCATACAAGTTTATCATTCGGGGTTACAGATCTCTTACCGAAAGATAAAGTAAATACGCTTACATTGCGTTCAAATCGATTATTAGATGCAGTAAAATATTTTAAAAAAGGGGATATTATTATTAAAAATCCTGACAATACTTATACTATATATTCAGGGTTTGAAAATTCGGATAATGGGTATTCAAAACAAAAAACATATGAAGAAATTCAGGAGTTAATACATTTGTCAGAAAATAAAAAACAGGAAATAGCAGAAAACGAAAGGAAGAGAAGAGCAGAAGATAAACAAAAAATGGAAGAACAGACACGAGAATGGAAAAAAGATTTTTCAAAATATCCAAATATTCCCGAAATATTGAGCAAAAGTTTAGAAAATAATGAAACTTTTGATGATTTTTCTTCTGAGTTAAAAGAATTGCAAAGAAAAAATGCAGAGCTATCAAAAAATACAGAAAATCATGAAAACATAATCTCTGAAGTTGAAACATATTTAAGCAGAAAATTAACAGCTTCTCAAAGAGATATGCTTCCTTTTATTTATAATTTGCCTAAGAATAATTCTAAATCATTGCTCATTATACAAAAAACATTACAATCATTTGATTTTACAACAAAAGAAGTTAAAATTTTAATGCGAAGTGGATTGCTTGGGGTGAGAGAATAACAATAACAATAACAATAACAAAAGTATAACAAAAGGGAGAAGTTGTTGTTATTTTTTTATAAATCCAGAAAATTTTTAGAACAAATACTATCACCTTTAGGGAAAATTTCTCGCAAATTTCTAATTTTTAAGAAATATTTTTTGTATGAGTGAATTTTAAAAATTCCGTATAAATTCAAACATAACAGGCTAAATTTTCGTTTTTAATTCCTCTTAGGTGTTTTTGGATAGTTGGGAAGATTAAGATTGCTTAAAATGTTTTTTGATAGAGTTTTTCAATGCTATTGATAAAAATGTCGGAACAGCATTTCCTATTTGTAAATTTTTTGACCCCCTTGAGCCATAAAAAACATAATTATCTGGAAAACACTGTATCCTTGCACCCTCTCTTGTTGTTAGTGGTCGTGGTGCTTTTGGATGAATACACCTTGATGAAGATGGTGTTCCTAGATTTCTTGTTATTGTTGTACATGGTTTATTCCACCAAAGACGACAATATGTATTTCCAAACCCACTTTTTGGTCGTAATTCGTTAGGTAAGTCTTTTGGAGTTCCTCCGTCAGGCAAAAGCTCCATTATTTTAACTAAATTCTTATTGTTTTTTGGTGAATTGTGGTCCATTAATTTTTTAGGAGCGTTTTTTCTCATTAGTTTCTGAAAATCATTGTTTGCACATGTAAAGTATTCAAAAGATTCTTCATTACTATTTATAAATGGTAAATCTGAAATCGCCTCAGATAATGTAACAAAATTAGGCAAATTATCATCTTCATTGCTATGACTAATTTTTGGATAATTAAATTTATTTTTTAATTTTGTACCAATTATTATAACCCGTTCTCTTACCTGAGGAACTCCGTAGTTTGCAGAGTTCAAGACTTTAAACACTACTTTGTATCCAAGCGACTCAAATAGAGATATTATTGTTTGTAATAACTCTCCTTTTTTCATTGATAAAAGTCCTTTTACATTTTCAAAAAGAAACACCTTAGGATTAATTTCTTTTAAAATTCTATAGTATTCTTGAAATAGTTTTCCTTTTGGATCACCAATAATCCTTTTCCCTACTGTTGAGTAAGCTTGACAAGGAGGGCCACCGATAACAATGTCGATATCACCTTTTTTTATATTAAAATCAGTTTTTAAATCTCTTATACTAAAATCTTTAATATCCTTGTTATACATTTTTACATTAGGATGATTTAAAGAATATGCTTTTGCCATATCCGAAAGAATTTCGTTTGCAGCAATTATTTCAAAATTATCATCATTTGCAAATCCATAACTAAGACCTCCAACTCCTGCAAATAAATCAACCACTTTTATTTTCGAATTCATCTTTTAATATTTTATAGATTTTTTCTCTAACTGGCTTATCAAAATTTTTAACAAAATTTGCATCTGCAAGCTTTATAACTCTTCCTTTCTCATCATAAACCCACCTATTTCTATCTGCTCTATTACATTTTTGGCATTGAGGTATTATATTACCTTTTTCCAATGGTTTGTTTGGATCCATATGCCCTTTTTCTAGTTTTGTTTTTGTGGCGTGCCAATGAAAATGAGGTTTATTTTCTTGTGAACCACAAGTTGCACAGCGATAATTATATTCTTTCTTAATATCTTCCCAATTATCGATGTTAGTTAATCTATGCTTATTGTTAAATCCAGGATAAGGCTCTTCGAGAGTATGAAGCTGATAAGATCCTCTCTCTACTTTTAAAACAATATTATCTCTCCCCCCTGCGACAATCCACCACCCCTTTTGAGCCCCTAAATGTCGAGCTTGCTGCACATCATTTACCTCGGGATAATAAGTCCGAATAAAAGCTGTTAATTCTTCTTTTGTTACCTTTCTTGTTTCAGGGTATCCATATGATAAATAGGTAAGAACTAGGGCATCTTTTGTAAATCTCCCTTTTGTTTTTAATCTTGGAAGTTTTACTCCTAGGTCTTTTAAGTATTTTTCGTGAAATTTTGACAAAGTTTTATATAACTCACAAATAGAATTATCATTAAGAATTAAGCTATCCAGCATATTATTTCATTAAAATTATTTTT
>CAMZKJ010000002.1 GCA_947311245.1 uncultured Candidatus Altimarinota bacterium | reverse complement strand
TTCAGCATTAAATACGGAGCTAGGAGTAATTTTACAATTTGATGAGCATAATCAATTATCTTTTCTTGATGGTAAATATAAAATTACCATTGCTAATGGTAAATATATACTTTCAAAAGGTGCGGAGTCGATTTTTCAAACGGGAAAAGCAAAAGCTTTTGTACTGGGTATGAATAATGAAATAGGGTCTATTCCTGTAACAGATTTAGAGATAGAAAATTCTGTAAAAACTGTAAAAAATGGGAAATCTTTTACATTGAAGTACAAAGGAATCCTTGGGAATAATGAAAAAGTAACGGTTGTAAATGAGACAGGAGTGAAGTTGAAAGAGTTGAAAATTGATGGGGCAAATGTGAAATTTCAAGTGTATGATGCTCTGTTTCCGGTATTTAATTCAAATGTATCGTTTCCACTAGAAAATACGATTTATAATAAATCTTTTGATAATGAAATGGGTGACTACAAATCCGAATGGAAAGATAATAAAATAATAATTACAAAAAAATAACTTTAAACATATTCCCTAAAATTTTTATTCTGAAAATGCAAAAAAAAATGCAAAAAAAAACATATATGCTCTTAATTGTGTGTACAACTCTTGTTTTTTCAGGGTGCAAAAATTTAGAAAAAGCAGAAAATATACAAAATATGCAAAATATACAAGAGGTAGAAGAGATAAGTACACCACTACCAACGGTGCTTGCACAAAATTGTGAAGAAAAAATTATTCGTGAACGAAAAAGAATTTCTGGAAACTCTATGTCGCCACTCCTCCACAATAATGACAGAGTTATGCTCTTACATAAATATTATGAAATATGCCAAACAAAACCTAAAAAAGGAGATTTAATTGCATATGATTATGTTGGAGAAAAAATTCCAATTATTAAGGTTTTGGCTGCAACATCAGAAGATTTTTTACAGATTAAAAATAATACATTGTGGATAAACGGCGAAGAATATAAAAATTCTGGCAATCAAAAATATAATTTTTCAAAAGGAGAATTGGAAATGTTACAATTATATATAAAAAATAATCATCTAAAAAAAGATACATATTTTATTTTAGGAGATAATATTTCTAATTCGAGGGATTCTCGAAAATTTGGTGCAATTTCACCTCAAAAAATATTAGGAAAATTTGAATTAATTACGGATTATGATACGCTGTAAGTAATAAAAGCAATTTACTTTTCTCATGTCTCATGAAAAAACTGGTGAATAAAAACCGTCGGGCGTTTTATGACTATGAAATTGGTGATAGATACGAAGCGGGAATCTCTTTATTAGGAACGGAAATTAAAAGTATTAGAGAGGGAAGAGTTACATTAAAAGGAAGTTTTATTTCTCTTCAAGGAGGTGAAGCGTATTGGAAAAGTGGATTAATTCAGCCATGGGAACATACGAAAAAAGGAACAGGACATGAAGAAAACAGAGATCGTAAATTGTTGTTGCATAAAAAAGAATTAAAAAAAATTATAAAAGCAATGGATGAAAAAGGTGCGACTATTGTACCTCTCGCTTTGGTATTGGTTCGGGGGCGTGCAAAATTGGAAATAGCACTTGCAAAGGGAAAAAAACAATATGATAAAAGACATTCACTAAAAGAAAAAGATATAAAACGACGAGAATTGGCAAGCGCCATTCGGCTATAATACACCCATTTTTAAATAAGTTTTTTATTAAGATAAGTTTTTATTATAGTTTTTTTATTTATATTACATGTCAAACACAGACGAGAAAAATTTTATTATGAATTTTAATGTTGGTCCTGCTCAATTATATGATGGAGTTGTAGATTTTTATTCAGATATTTTACAGAGAGGAATTGGATCTATTTCTCATAGAAGTAAGCAATTTACAAATATTTCAAAATCGGGACTTGCATGTGCACGGCTCTTTTTTAATATTCCAGAAGATTATAAAATCTATTATACATATAGTGCTACAGAATCTATGGAAATAGTGGTGAGAGGGTTAATTGAAGAAAAATCTCTTCATGTGGTAAATGGAAATTTTGGAAATGTGTGGTATAAAACAGCGGTTCATAATGGACGGGAAACACAAAAATTTGAAAATAAAAATTCTGAAAATATACATGAAAACACACGAGTAGACCTGAATAATGTTCTAAAAAATATAGAATCTGCCGATACAGTGTGTATCACGGGAAGTGAAACGGCATCGGGAATTGGATATTCTCCAAATGAAATTTCTGAATTTTCTGAAAAAATAAAAGATGTATCAGAGGATACTTTACTCGCAGTAGATATTACTTCGGGAATGGGTGGAATTAATTATGATTTTTCATCGGCAGATGTATGGTTGTTTTCTATTCAAAAATCCTTAGGTCTTCCTGCAGGACTTGGGTTTTTAGTGCTGTCTCCAAAGGCATATGATCGAGCGAAAAAAATAGAAGAAGTACGAAAAAATGAAAAAACAGATTTTGGAAATCAGCATTCTATTGCAAAATTAGAAAGTAAAATGTTCGAAAAATATCAGACTCCTTCTACTCCAAATATTATTGGAATTGCAGGATTTGGATATATTTGTAAAACATGGCTAGAAGATTTTGGAAATATTGATTCTTTGTCGCAAATAACAGATGAAAAAGCAGACTTTTTTTACTCATTTTTTGAATCTGAAAAAAATACTTCAGATTTTATTCCAGCAATAGATGATAAAAATGCACGAACTAAAACGGTAATTATTGTAAAATTAAAAAATTCTGAAAATTTAACAGAAGATGAAATACAGCAAAAAATGAAAAAACAAACAGAAAAATTGCAAAATGCGGGGTTTATAGTTGCGAGTGGATATGGAAAATTAAAAACAACACAGTTACGATTGGCAAATTTTCCAGTGCACACTTTGGAAG
Organism: uncultured Candidatus Altimarinota bacterium; assembly: GCA_947311245.1. Lineage (GTDB taxonomy): Bacteria > Patescibacteriota > Gracilibacteria > CAIRYL01 > CAIRYL01 > SZUA-1403. Next base: position 1,141 of record CAMZKJ010000002.1, on the reverse strand, counting down.
ATATTAAAAATATTTTAAAATGTTTTTAATTGTATAATTTTATTTTTTTATTGTTTAAATATGAAAATAATTATATGATAAAAATGTAAATTTACAAATTAGAATAGTACTTTATAATCATATAAAATAATGCCAGAGAATAAAACAGTTCCAAGTGTTTTAGATCATATTACAGATGTAGGAGCAGGGCAATTTGAAGGGGTTGATTCAACCTATAGAATTCGACAACAGTATCAAAATGTAAATGTGAAAAATCCATTTATTTTGTCGGCAGGACACTCTCCTTTGCATGTAGCTTTTGCAGGAACAACATGTTTGGCAGAAAAATCGAAAGAAAATGCGAATTGGATTTTGAATAAACTTTGGAATATTACGCAAAAAAAACGATTACCAATAGCATTAAATTCGGCTCCTCGAAATAGTGATAAAAAATCGGAAGATGGAAAAGAAGATTCTATTTTTTGGGTAAAGGTAAAAGGGCATTATGCAGATTATGTAGTATATGGGTTACAAGTTGTAGAGTTTGTGAAAGTTTTTCATAATATTGAATTTATTAAGCGTGTAGTTTCTGTAAATGAAATAATAGCAGATACATCAAAAGGTTCTCAATTCCGATCGGCAGAACATTTGCCGTTGGTGCATATTTTACTTGCAATGGGAGAGCTTGAAGACCATTCAACTCTTGAAGAAATTAGTATTGATGATATTTTTGACCGATATCCAACAAATAATAAAGCGATTGTTGCACCTACAGATGAATATAAAAATGGAAGATTGATTGTAACAAAAGCAACTTTAAATGCTATTTTAGAGTCTGGGAAATGTACTATTCCAGAAATTTGTACTACAGAATTGGTAGCATGTTCATCGCTTACTACTGTAGAGTCAGGAGAGTTATCGGTTTGGCCAAGTTCAAATTATTTTCCAGATGAAAATTTAGCAGTTTTAAATATTGGAACGCGATGGAAACCAGATACAACACGAGTAACCGATGATGATGTAATTACTTTATCAACAAAACTTATAAATGCTGTTGGGAAAAATATAGAAATTATTTTGTAAGCTTTTTCTATATTATTTAGCCTGATTTTTTCTCATTTTTGAAATTCGTTTAAACCAAGAAATAAATATTTCTTGGTTT
>CAMZKJ010000001.1 GCA_947311245.1 uncultured Candidatus Altimarinota bacterium | reverse complement strand
TTCCTAGGTTCGAATCCTAGCAGGGTAGCCAATGCATATGGACCTGTAGCTCAGTTGGTTAGAGCGCACGACTGATAATCGTGAGGTCAGAAGTTCAACTCTTCTCAGGTCCACCATTAAAATACTAACAAAACTTTTAAATACTTAGAGATGCTTTCAAAAGGAAATAAACGACGACGAAAAAGAAGACATGGATTTCTTAAAAGAATGAGAACTCCTGGAGGGAGAGCTGTTATTAAGGCACGACGATCTAAAGGGCGATGGAGATTATCTGCATAATTGATTTGTAACTTTAGTGGAAATTATGGCTTTTAAAAAAAGTTTTCGGCTAAATAAATCGTCTATGATATCTCTTGTATCGAGAAAGGGGGCTTCGCTGAAGTCTCCTTTTTTCCGTGTAAAATTTTTGCCAGCGAGGTTTGGTGATACAAGGGTTGCGATTATTACTGCAAAAAAAGTTGCAAAAAAAGCAGTTGAAAGAAATAAAATACGAAGAAGGATTTCTTATTGTTTTGAAAAGTGTATAGAAGATGTCTTTGATAGGGGTGAGGGATGTGGTGGTGTTGAAGGTAGAAAAAAATTTTTAATAGCTATTTTTCCAACCGCGGAGGTTTTGTCTATAAAGTATGAATATTTGGAGTTGGAAGAAGAGGTGATAAGCGTTATGAAGAAAATGAGGGATCGTAATTTTAAAAAAAGAGGTAAGTTATTAAAGGGTTGAAAGTTGTTAGATTGAGAATCTTTACTTGTGGTGAGTCGCTTTGTTTGAAAACGCTGTATTGTGTGGAAAATATTTTTTGTATTTATAGCGATTGTAGTTCGGTTGCTTAAAGTATCGGGTTGTGATTATGAGGGGGTCGCCCTCTTTTTTTCTTCATTAGTCTTATGGAATATATATAAAGCAAATAGTTTCTGTTTGTTTTTTTTGTATTTAATATATATATTGAGTATGTATATTGTTATTTTATATTGTAGTTATGTCGAATTATTATGATGGGGAGGATTGGGAGATTATGGAATGGGATGAAGAATTAGGAGAATTTGTAAATAAATCATTAAATTCTGAAGATGAAACTGTAGTTACTAAGGATTCAAATGGTGTTATTTTGGAGACTGGTGATACTGTTATTTTAACGAGAGATTTAGATGTTAAAGGTGTGGCTATTTCTATGAAAAGAGGGGATAAGTTGAAAAAGATTAGAGTTGGTGATGATCCTGAATTAGTTGAATGTAAAATAGGAAAAAAAGGGGTGTATATAAAAACATGTTTTGTTAAAAAAGTATAAAAATATGAATTGCAATATATCTTTTAAAGATCTTGAGATAGAGTTGAAAAAGCGTATTGTTATTCCATATACATGGAAGGGGAAAAAACAGAATAATTATGATGATGAAAGGAGTGATTTTATTTATACAACTCCTTTTTTTTGGCATATTCAAAAGATTATAAAAAGGGGTGGGTATGAAGATTTATCAGATTATATTATAAATAGATGGTATAATTTCTGGTCTGCGAAGGCGGTGGAGTCTATTTTTGTTCAGCATAAGAATATTATTGCAGAAAAAAATGTAAAAAATAGGTATGCAGATTTTCGTATTTATGATGAAGATTTGGGGGTGTTTTTTGATTTTGATCATAAAACAACGGTTTTGCCGAAGTGTTTTGAAAGCAAAATATTGGATTTCTTGAAAAAAAATACTATAAAAGATCTTCATATTTTTGATGGTGAAATTATTAAATGGTTATATGAAAATCAAAGTCAGCAACAACGAAAACATTGGAGAAATCGGTTTTTTGTTATTTTGGTAGATTCTAAAGGGTTGGAACATTGGAAATTGAAGTCAGATTTACTATTTTTGCATGAAAAAATATCTAAATCTTTGCAAAATTTAAAAAATATAGATTTCGTAGATTTTATTCATAATGAGAAAAAAGTATATTCTTGTGTGTTTTGGATTGTAAAATAATCTAGATAGTTTATAAGCTATATATTCTTCTTGTTTTTATGAGAAAAAAAAGTATAATAAATTCACATTATATCCATTCTTTTTTGTTTTGATTGAGTACTGAAGAAAAAGAAGGCATTTTTATAGTGTTTTTCTTGTTTTTATTATTTTTTTATAAATTTTTACAGTATGCCGAACGCATTACAAAAAGATTTGTTTACTCAAAAACCTACAAAGGTTGTGAATGGACGATACTTTTTTTCTGAAAGTGAAGACGCAGAATATTTACCGAATTTAATTCAGGTACAGCTTGATTCATATGATGATTTTCTAAAAAATGGAATTCATGAAATGCTTCAAGAAATTTCTCCGTTGCAAGATTTTTCTGGAAAGAAGGTAGAAGTTCACTTTTTGAAACATTCTTTAGAAGAAGCTAAGATTGATCCAGAGACTGCAAAGCGAGATAATCTTTCGTATGAAGCAAACCTAAAAGTGGAGGTTAAACTTGTGAATAAAGAAACCGGTGAGATTAAACAACAAGAGGTATTTCTTGGTGTTATGCCATTGATGACAGAAAAAGGTACTTTTATTATTAATGGTATTGAGAGAGTCGTTGTAAATCAAATTGTTAGATCTCCAGGTGCATTTTTCTCAAGACTTCAAGGGGTTCCGGGTGCATTTGCTACAAAAATTATTCCTCGGAGAGGGGTATGGCTTGAAATTGAGTCGGATAAAAAAGGTTTATTGTATGCAAAGATAGACCGAAAGCGAAAATTTCCTGCAACTCAATTGATGCGTATTTTTGGGTACGAAACAGATGCTGATATTGTAGAGGCATTTGGGGATATGCATGAAGCAGATAGAGATATTTTATTGAAAACTCTTGAAAAAGATTCTGCAAAAACAGTTGCAGAAGCGTATCAATCAATTTATAGAAAAATTCGACCAGGGGATATGGCAACTGCTGAAAATGCAAAATCCCTTGTAGATTCAATGTTTTTTGACTTTCGTAAATATGATTTAGGTCCTATCGCTCGATATAAATTAAATAAAAGGTTTAATCTTGATAAACCTGACACTCGAGAAAATAGAGTTTTTCAAATTTCTGATTTTCTTCCAATTATGAAGGAATTAATTCAGTTAACTGCAAAAACTGGAGGACAAGTAGACGATATTGATCATCTTCAAAATCGACGAATTCGAAGTGTTGGAGAGTTAGTAATGAATAAGTTTCGAGTTGGGTTAATGCGAGTTGATAGAATCGCAAAAGATCGAATGACAGTTGTCGATCTAGAGGCAATTACGGCAGTTCAAATTGTAAACTCTCGACCAATTACAGCAGCAATGCGAGAATTTTTTGCGAGTTCTCAGTTGTCTCAATTTATGGATCAAATTAATCCATTGGCAGAGCTTGCGCATAAACGGCGTATCTCTACTATGGGACCTGGTGGGCTTTCTCGAGAGCGAGCAGGGTTTGATGTTCGAGATGTGCATTCGTCGCATTATGGACGAATCTGTCCTATTGCTACTCCAGAGGGGCCAAATATTGGATTGGTATTGCATTTCGCTTCATATGCAAAAGTTAATCAATATGGATTTATTACAACTCCACTTCAAATTGCTAAAAACGAACTTCCAGTTTCTGGAGATTTAGTTGGAAGGATTTTAAATGAGGATATTGCTGGTGCAAAAATTGGGGATATTATTTCTGAAAAAATTGCTAAAGATATCGCACAATCATCTCAGAGTACTGTTCAATTAAAATCTTTTGTAGATGGAGATATTCATTATTTAGATGCTGCAGAAGAAGAGTCAATCATAGTTGGTCAACTTGCTGGAAATGTAGATGATAATGGGAATATTATGGGGGCTATGATTCCGGCTCGAATTAAAGGGGAAGCTTCTCTTGTTCCTGCGGAATCGGTTACACATTTTGATATTTCTTCAAAACAGATTGTTTCAGAAACAACAGCTCTTATTCCTTTTTTGGAAAATGATGATAATACTCGAGCTTCAATGGGGTCGAACATGCAAAGACAAGCAGTTCCATTGGTAAGTCCTCATTCTCCAACGGTGGGAACTGGTTTAGAAGGGGAAGTTGCACGAGCTGCTGGTACAGCAATTGTTGCAGATGAGTCGGGAGAAATTACAGATGTTGATGCACGAGAACTTACTATTCAATATGATTCAGGAAAACGAAGAACATATGAACTTCCAAATTATGTTCGATCAAATCAAACAACATGTTTTCATTTTCGACCAGCGGTTTCAAAAGGCGAAAAGGTTGTAAAAGGTCAAACTCTTGTAAATGGAGCATCTACAGAAAATGGTGAATTGGCTCTTGGTCAAAATCTTGTTGTGGCATATATGCCATGGGAGGGGTATAACTATGAAGATGCGATTATTATTTCTGATAGAGTTGCACAAAAAGGGTTGTATGATTCAATTCATATTGAAAGCTTTGCAATGGATATTCGAGAAACAAAACTTGGAAATGAACAAGTAACACGAGATATTCCAAATGTAGGAGATGCAAAACTTGCCAATTTAGATGATGAGGGTATTATAAGAGTTGGTTCTTGGGTAAATGATGGAGATATTCTTGTTGGTAAAATTACTCCAAAAGGAGAAGTAGAATTAACGCCAGAAGAGCAACTTCTTCAGTCAATATTTGGAGAAAAAGCAAAAGATGTTCGAGATTCCTCTCTTCGTCTTCCGGGAGGAGAAGGAGGAAAAGTTATTGATATTCAAATTTTTACAAAAGAAAAAGGACACGATTTGCATCAAGGTGTATTAAAACAAATTCGTGTATATGTAGCTCAAACTCGAAAAATTCAAGTTGGGGATAAAATGGCAGGACGACATGGAAATAAAGGGGTTATTTCAAAAATTGTTGCGAGAGAGGATATGCCATTTCTTGCAGATGGAACTCATGTAGATATTATTTTGAATCCACTTGGGGTTTCATCTCGTATGAATATTGGACAAATTTTGGAAACACATTTAGGTCTTGTTGGGAAAAAACTAGGTGTTAAATTCGCAACTCCTGTTTTAAATGGTATTTCGTCTCAAGAAATTACACAATTTTTGAAAGATGCAGATTTACCAGAAGACGGTAAAACTCAATTATTTGATGGGAAAACTGGTGACCCATTCCAATTTAAAACAACAATGGGGATTACATATATGATTAAATTGAATCATCTTGTTGAAGATAAACTTCATGCGCGATCAGTTGGTCCATATTCTATTGTTACGCAACAACCTCTTGGGGGGAAAGCTCAACAAGGAGGACAACGATTCGGAGAGATGGAGGTTTGGGCATTGGAAGCATATTCTGCTTCGCATATTCTACAAGAAATGCTTACAATTAAATCAGATGATGTTGTTGGTCGTTCGAAGGCGTATGAAGCGATTGTGAAAGGATTATCGCTTGGGAAACCATCTATTCCAGAATCGTTTAATGTACTTCTTCATGAGTTAAGAGGTCTTGGATTAGAGGTTGATTTAGAAAATGAACAAAATGAAGATATCGATTTAACAATCGACGCTTTATATACAGATGAAGAATCAACAATTCCAGAAGAGGATAAAATGTCTGAATTAAATACAAATATTCATGAAACAGATGCAGAATTAAATGCAGAAGTTGATGGAGAAATTCCTCCAGTGCAAGAAGGAGAGGTGTAATTATAATATGAGCAATATAAAATTTTGCATAATTAAATACTATGAATATTTACAAGACTGTTAATTCTGTAACACTTCTAGGAAAAATTGCTAGAGCTCCAGAGTTAAAAACTATTACGTCGGGACGAAAACTGTCAGTTTTTTCTCTTCAAACCCAAAATGATGATAAATATTCATCTGCAGAGTTTCATAATATTGTTGCTTGGGATGAATTATCAGACCTTGCACAGTCTTGTTTATTATCTGATGTTGTTTATATTGAAGGTGTTATTAAAACACGAAATTTTATAAATAAACAAAATATTAAAATTTTTAAAACAGAAATTATTGCTCAAAAAATTATACTCCTTTCTTCTGATGAAAAAAAAAGTATAACAACAGAAGAAGAGAAAGTTTTCTTTTCTGCCTCTAAAAAAGATTTTTATTCATAGGAATAAAGCACTGTTAAAACAATCTTAAAAAATTTATATTCTTAATAAAAATTGTTGTATGAAACAAGTTGATAATGATTTCGCGTCAATTTCTTTGAAAATTGCTTCGCCAGAATTGATTCATGAATGGTCTCATGGAGAAATTACAAAACCAGAAACGATTAATTACCGAACACAAAGACCAGAGCTTGACGGTTTATTTTGTGAACGAATTTTTGGTCCTTCTAAAAATTACGAATGTTATTGTGGTAAATATAAAAGAATTCGGTATAAAGGAATAACATGTGAAAAATGTGGAGTAGAAGTTACAAAATCTATCGTTCGTCGAGAAAGAATGGGGCATATAGATTTATGCGTTCCTGTTTCTCATACATGGTATGTTCGTTCTACACCATCACGAATTGGTATTGCATTAGATATGCCAGTTAAAACTCTTGAGCAAATCTTATATTTTGCATCATACATCATTACAAGTGTTGATGAATCTGAAAGAGAAAATGTAAAACTGGAATTAACAAATCAGGCAAAAAAAGCAAAAAAAGAAATTCAAGCTACATTTAAAAATGAAGAAGTTAGAGTTCAAGCGGAAATTCGAGATGGAAATTTAAATAATTCAGATTTAGAAAAATTACAATCAGATTTCGCAGATCGACTTGAAAATCTTCAAGAGGCAATGCGACAAGCAGAAGAGGAGTTGGAAAAGGTACAAGTTAAATCAGTTATTTCCGAAATTGAATACAGGAATTTAAGTATGAAATTTGGGCATATGTTTACTGCTGGAACAGGTGCAGAAGCGGTAAAAATTCTTCTTGAAAAAATTGATGTTGAAGAAGAACTTGCTATCTTACGAGAAAATCAACCGTCTGCAACGGGGCAAAAACAATTAAAGATTATTCGAAATATTCAATTTTTTGAATCACTAAAAAAATCTGGAATTAAGCCAGAATGGATGCTTATTACTACTCTTGCGGTAATTCCACCAGATTTAAGACCTATGGTTCAGCTTGATGGAGGGCGATTTGCTGCATCAGATTTAAATGATTTATATAGAAGAATTATTAACCGTAATAATCGTTTGAAACGATTACTCTCTATTGGAGCTCCTGAAGTTATTTGTCGAAATGAAAAACGAATGCTTCAAGAGGCGGTTGATACGCTTTTAAATAATTCTCCGCGTTCTGGTCGAGTTGCATTTGCTTCGGATAAACGACAATTAAAATCTCTTTCAGATATGTTGAAAGGAAAACAAGGTCGATTTCGTCAAAATCTTTTGGGGAAACGTGTAGATTATTCTGGTCGGTCTGTAATTGTAGTTGGTCCGCAATTAAAACTTCATCAATGTGGTATTCCAAAAATCATGGGATTAAAATTATTTAAACCATTTGTAATTGGAGCATTAATTCAAAATGAATATACGCATAATGTAAAAGGAGCAGAAAAAATTATTGCTTCAAATGCAGGAATCGTTTGGGATTTATTAGAAGAGATTATTTCAGAAAAATATGTATTATTGAATCGAGCACCAACCTTACATAGACTTGGTATTCAAGCTTTTTCTCCAGTGTTAATTGAAGGACGAGCAATTCAAATTCATCCTCTTGTGTGTGCTGCGTATAATGCCGATTTTGATGGAGATCAAATGGCTGTTCATCTTCCTTTATCTGAAGAGGCACAAAAAGAAGCAAAAGAGTTGATGCTTGCAACAACAAATATTTTGAAATTATCTGCAGGAAATCCAATTATTACTCCGAGTCAAGATATGGTTCTTGGGTCATATTATATTACGACTATTCATGATGGTCGTAAAGGAGAGGGGAATATATATGGTTCGATGGAAGAGGCAAAATATGCATATGATACAGGTCTTCTTGATATTCAAGCGAGAGTTTCTATTCGATTAAATGGTGAAATTATTGAAAATACTTCGTATGGTCGAGCTGTTTTTAATGCAATTATTCCAGATGAATTAGGGTATAGAAATGAAGTATTTAAAAATAAAGCAATTGATGCGTTATTTACAGAAATTTTTGAAAAGGTTTCACCAGAAAGAGTTGTAGAATTTGCAGATAATATTAAAGAGTTAGGATTTAAATATTCTACAAAATCTGGTCTTTCTATTGGTATGAACGATATGGTTGTTCCAGAAGAGAGACATGTTATTCTAGATAAATCAACAGTCCTTTTAGAAAAGGTAACAGATGCGTATAAAAAAGGGTTATTATCTGATGATGAACGATATACTCATTCAATTAAAATTTGGGCTGATGCAAAAATTGAGATATCAGCATCCATGGTAAAAGAATTTAAAAAAGATCCAGAAAATCATATTTATTATATGATTGACTCTGGAGCTCGGGGTAACTGGGGGCAAATTACTCAGATGTGTGGAATGAAAGGTTTGGTAGCAAATCCGGGAGGACGAACTATTGAACTTCCTATTAAATCGAATTTAAAAGGAGGATTTTCTATCGTAGAATATTTTATTGCAACTCATGGGGGGCGAAAAGGAAAATCTGATACTGCCTTAAAAACAGCAGAAGCAGGGTACTTAACTCGTCGTCTTGTAGATTCTGTTCAAGATACAATTATTAGAGAAGAAGATTGTGGAAATGATTTTCCATATGAAATTACACGAGCAGATGCAAAAGCATTGGGAGTTACTTTTGATCAACGACTTCTTGGGCGACATCTTGTAGAAGATTTAGCAGATGCAGATGGAGAAGTGATTGGTGTGCGAAATCAAGAAATTGATAGAGCTATGTTAAAAGTTATTAATGAAAAAGAAATTAATACTGTTAATATTCGAGCAATTCTTGATTGTACGGTTGAAAAAGGGGTATGTCAAAAATGTTATGGTCGAGATTTAGGAGATGATAAACATGTAAAAATAGGAACACCTGTTGGAATTATTGCGGCTCAATCTATTGGTGAACCTGGAACACAGCTTACTATGCGGACTTTCCATATGGGGGGAGTTGCAGATGCTGGAAATGATATTACACAAGGGCTTTCACGGGTGGAAGAATTATTTGAAGCTCGAAATCCAAAAACTCCTGCAATACTATCAAAAATTAATGGAAAGGTACGATTTGAAAGAACAAATACTTCTGTAACTATTTATATTGAAGCACAAGAAAAGGGGCAAGATGTATATCCAATTTTCTCTGTGATGAAAGTTTTAGTTTCGGAAGGAGATGTTGTAAAATCTGGAAAAATTCTTGCAAAAGGAACAACAATTATGCGAGTAAATTATCCTGGTACTGTAGAAAAAGTTACAGAACATGAAATTATTGTAAAACATGATGAAAAAATCTCTGATCAGTATGAATTTGAAGGAAATGAAAATTTCTTAGTAGAAGACGGTCAAATGATTAAAGCGGGGGATCCATTAATTTCTGGGCATTTCAATCTTCGAGAGTTATTGCAACAAACAAATTTTGCAACAGTTCAGAGATATATTACACGAGAAATTCAAGGAATTTATGCTTCTCAAGGGCAAACTATCCATGATAAACATATGGAAGTTATTGTTCGAGAAATGTTTTCTCGAATTCGAGTAGTAGATAAAGGGGATTATACAGATTTAGTAAATGGAGAACTAACAGATTATTATAAAATTCTTAAATTTATTAAAAATAATCCAGATAAAAAAGCTCCAGTATTTGAAAGACAACTTCTTGGTCTTACGCGAAGTGCATTAACTACAGATTCATGGTTATCTGCTGCATCGTTCCAAGAGACAATACGAGTTCTTGTAGACGCTTCTATCTCTGGTAAAAAAGATACATTACATGGTTTAAAAGAAAATGTAATTATTGGGAAATTGATTCCTGCAGGAGAAATATTCCGAAAAAAATATGAAAAAGCAAAAGCATTAGAAAAATTAGAAAATACTACTGCTGAAGAAGTGTAAAAAAGTTTTCAATAGGTTAGATTTTAAAAAAGTAACACCGTTCATAGGTGTTACTTTTTTTTATATTTAATATTAAATATAATAATATTATAAATATTGATTATGATGTTTATTTTAGAAATTTTTTAGCTTATTTCTTGTATTATTTTTTATAACTACAATTTCATTATTAGCCTGCCTATTGTTTACGGCTATATTGTTCTCTTCTATTTCTGGAGTTAGTACTTGAGGAATAATACGATTTATAGATTCATGAGCAATGCATAAAAGATGCATTTTTTTTCTTTGTGTTTTTTTATAGATATTTTTTAATTCAGAATTTTTTATTCGAATATATACATCATTATATGACTCTCCATTTGGATATGGAGTATCCCATTTTTTTTCAATTCGTTGAGTGAAAAATTTATGATTTTTTACTTCTTGTTTTGTTTTTCCTTCAAAATCACCAAAATTCATTTCATGTAAATCGGGAAGAGTAAAAATATTGTGTTCAGGTATATTTAAGTATGAATTAATGATTTTAAGAGATTGTTGAGCACGTAGCATTGGACTGCTAACAATTATAAAGTTTTTATTTGTATTCTCTTGTAAATATTTCCCAATTGTATTCATTTGTTCTTTTCCGATATCAGAAAGTGGAATATCGTTTGATTTTCCTTGCATCCGTTTTTCTGCATTCCAAGTAGTTTGTCCGTGTCTGAGTATATAAATATTACTATACATATTTTTTTGGGTTATTGTTTTAGTTTTTTTTAATCTTTTTTTAAAAATTTTCTAATATTATTGCTGAAAAAGTTTGTGTAATATAAAATTCCTCCAAAAATAATTCCTGATGTTATCATAAAAAATACTATTGCAAGATATTTTCCAATAGTAAAGATGATAATATCTTTTAGAAAAAATATAAATAATGCCATAACCGTTCCAGATAAAATAATTTTAAATAAATATTTATATCGTAATGGAAATCTATGAATTTTTTGTAAATGATAAAAGAGTAAGAATGATAAAATTATTTCTGTAATGAGAGTGGAAATAGCAGAACCTTTTAATCCAATTTGTGGAATAAGGTAAATATTAAGAGCAAGCCCAATGAGTACAATTATAATATTTGAATATAAAACTTTTTTTTGATTATTGAGTGCAATGAGTACAAATGATGAAAAAATATTTAAATATGCAAAAAATAATGCGAATGCTAAGAAGAAAAAGGCGGTATCTGATCCACTACTAAAATTTGTTTCTAGTAAATGTTCTGATGCTAATATTCCTGAAAGGGGAGTAGCAAGTAATACACCACCAATAGCTATTGGTAATGCCATTATTATCATGAATAAAAAAGAATATGACAATGTTTTTTGTTTGTTTTCTGATGTTTCTGAATTTTTTTGGTTTAATGTTTTGGTTAAATGTGGAAGGAGTGAATTCATGAAAAACATTGGGAAATACAGTAAGACTTCCATCATTCGTAATGCGACTAAATATTTAGCAGATTCTAAATCTCCACAAAATTCAGCATTACATATTGCTTCACCTCCAATATCTGAATTGTTTTCAGATCGTGGTAATAACCATCCCAATAATAAGAATCCCATTCTGAAATAAAATGTTGTGAGAAACATTGAAATTCCAAACGGAAGAGCATCTAAAAATAATTTTTTTAATTTATTTCGTTCCGATAATATAAAGCTTGTTTTTGTAATTTTTAATAATATTTCTTTTTCAGCAAAAAAATAGGTAATTCCCATTATTATAAAACTTCCCAATAGTCCAAGGAATAAAATCCAAAAAAATGGAGCATTGCCTCCTGTATGAATATTATCTACCACAGGGTAAAAATATTGTGTTATTGCAACTACTCCTAAAAACGTAAATATTTTTCCAGTAATAAGAGCATATGCATAATTTTGCATTTTTAATGCATACTGTAAAACAACCGAAACAGTCCCACTCATTAATATAAAAAATGTTCCAATTGCTGCAATTACAACTCCGAGTGGAATATTTGTGAATAAATATGCAGGGATAAAAAAAGCAATTCCTATGGCAAAAAGCATAGAAATTGCAGTTATTATAATGCGTAGTATACTTCCTCTCGCGTATAATTTAGCAGTATTTACCTCTGTTTTTGACATCTCTCTCAGCATAAGAGTATAAATACCCATATCTGAAATTGCTCCAAATAGTGCTAAATATTCATATATTGTTCCATAATCTCCAAATTCACTAGTTGAAAAATATCGAGATAAAATATTTACTGTTGCAAGTGCTATGACCGCTGTAATGAGTTTTCCAGCAATTTGAACAATAGTATTCGTAAGAATTTTTTTAGCAGTAGACATTGGTAGCTTTATTTAATTATTTTGATTCTTCCTCCCTTCTTCTTCCTCTCTTTTTCCCTTCTTCTAATAAAGGAATTAATTCTTTTTTCATTTCTAGATATGCTTTAGGTATATCAGCTTCAGGTATATGTAATTCTTTAGTTAGGTAGTAAAAAAATTGTATAGTTAGTCCATATCCATGATTGTTTAGCTTTGTTTGTATTTTGCTATTTTCAAATGGGTTTAGAGCTTGGTATTGCTTATTGAGTGCATTACCGATTGTATCCTCGTGCTGTGTTAATCCTGATCTTAACGAGTTTGTTTTTAATTTATTAAGAAGAGAATTTTCATACTCTTTGTCATGTTGTAAAATTAAATTTTTAGTATTTTTAAATTCACTAAAAGTTGTATTGTTTAATAGGTTGAAATTTTTAAGAATATGGTTGAGTCTGTCAAATTCACTTAATTCGTTGGGGTCTTGTTTGGTATTAAAGGATGCAACATCAGAAAGTAGTTCATTTATATCTGTTATTGATACTTTTTTTATATTTAAAGCTTTTAGTAGAGGTTTAAATTTATATTCTTTTTGAGAGTATGATTGAGGCATTTTTTCATCCTGGTATAATCGTTGAAATACACAGTGGGAGAATTCGTTTAGTTTAACCTTTTTGGTTAATGTATTTTCAGATAAACTTACTAGAGCAGTTGGTTTGTCAATATTATAAACTGTTATTGCATAGTCTCTTGAATTTTTAAGAATAATTATTTCTTGTTGAAATGGCTCAAAATTTCCATATATTTTTTTTAAAATTGGATATTTTTCTGGGCTAATAGTTTCATTCTCAACTCGAACAATTTCGGGGAGAGGTGCTGATTTATTTTTCTTCATGCCGTGTAAGGCATAATCTATAGTATTTAAGTCCGCAGAAATTCCAAGTTTTCGATATTTTTCTACTGCTTGCTTCCTCTGTTTTTCTCTCTCTCTTACAGATTGTTCTTTTTTTATTATATCTTCTGGGCTTAATACTATTTTTTTTATTCCTTCTCCTTTTATCCCCATGATTGCCTGATAAAATTATTTAGCGGTAGTTGTATATCTATTTTCTCGAATAAGTACAACTTTTACTTCTCCTGGATATTGCATGTCTTTTTCTATTCGTCGTGAAATATTTTGAGAAAGTTGCTGAGCTTTTAAGTCATTTATTTGTTTTGGGTCTACAAATACCCACATTTCTCTTCCGGCAGACATTGCGAAACATTTATTTACTCCTTTGTATGAAGTAGCAATTCCTTCTAATTCTATCATTCTTTTGATAAATTTTTCTGATGTTTCTCTTCGAGCTCCTGGTCGAGATGCTGAAATTGCATCGGCAGCTTGCACAATATATGCTTCTGCAGATTGCAGAGGAATATCTTCATGGTGGGCTTCTATTGCATGAACAAGTTTTTCATTTAATCCAAATTTACGAGCAATTTCTCCTGAAAGTAATGCATGTTTCCCGCCAATTTCATGAGAAAGTGTTTTTCCTAAATCATGTAATAAGGCAGCTTTTTTTGCTAATTCACTATCAGCTCCAATCATTATTGCAATTTGTTCGGCAACAAATGCACATTCTATAGAATGTCGTAAAACATTTTGTCCATACGATGTTCGAAAATGAAGTCGTCCTAATACTTTCGCAATTTCTGGTGGAACTCCTGTAACTCCTGTTTCAAAAATTGCATCTTCTCCTAGTTTTTGAATCATTAAATCAACTTCTTTTGTTTTTTGTTGTAAAATTTCTTCAATTCGTGCTGGTGTAATTCGACCATCAATTAATAATTCTGTTAAAACTTTCGATGCAATAAATCGTCGAAGAGGGTCAAAAGAAGAAAGTGTTACAATATTTGGAGTATCGTCAATAATAACTCCAACTCCTAGGGTTCGCTCTAAAGCATTTATATTTCGTCCTTCTCGTCCAATAATTCGTCCTTTCATATCATCATTCGCAAGTGATACTTCTGTAATAGTCGATTCTACAGTTACATCTGATGCTAAACGTTGAATACTGTGTACAATAATATTTTTTGCTTCTTCTTCAAGAGTGGCATTTAATTTTGCCTTCATTCTGTACATTTTGTTTACCAAATCTTGTTCAGATTGTGTTTCAATTTTTTGAAATAATTGTTCTTTTGCTTCTTCTTCAGTGAGTCCAGCAATAGCTTGTAGTTTTATAACTTCTTCAGCTATTATATTTGTTAGTTCTTCTTTTTCAGCAGAAATTTCATCTCGTAAGGCATCAACTCGAGACCGTTGTGCTTCTATATCACTTACTTTTGAGTCTAAAGATTTTTCTCTTTCTTCTAGTCTTGCGAGTTCTTTTTCTAATTCTCGTTCTTTTTTATCTATTGTATATTGTGCTGATGAAATTAATTTTTCAGCTTTTCGTTCAGCATCTCGTTCTTTTTTATCGGCTTCTTTCTCAATTTTTAATAATTGTTTTTCAGCAATTGCAATTGCTCGCTCTTGTTCTAGTAGTGCATTTGTAAGTTCAAGATTTTTTTTTGTAATTGCTTGTTTTTTTGAATAGTAAAATCCAATAAAAGCCCCTATAAGAAGGGTTGATAGGCTGGCTATCACGGTGATTATATCTGTCATGTTTTTATAAATAATTTAAGATTTTTATATACTGCAACAGTGTATGATACAGCGTGAAAATTGTAGCATTTTTGATTGTATTAGTATAATTGAAAATTGTACTGTTATTTTTTCCAAATCTTTTTTTGATTTCTATAATATAAAATTGGAAAAATCCCTAGTGTTAATATCGCAGAAAATGATAATCCAAAAATAATCGACCATGCTAATCCAGACCAAACAGGGTCTCCTGCAATGGTAAGAGAACCAAGAACTGTTGTCATAGATGTAAGTAATATTGGTCTCAGTCGTGTTTTTCCTGTTTCAACCAATGCTTGTTTTAATCCCATTCCTTGTATTTTTAAAATTTCTAAATACTCTAAATAAATAATAGCATTATTTACTACAATTCCAAGTAAAGCAATAAACCCAATCAGGGCGGTTGCAGTTAAAAATGTACCATTTAATGCATCTAAAATTGCAAATCCAGGTAAAATTCCTAAAAATGCAAGTGGAACAGTTGCCATAATTAAAAGTGGAATAATAAACGATTTAAATTGTCCTACTAAAATTGCGTATACGAATGCAAATGCAATAGATAGAGCAATTAATAAATCTCGAAAATTATCAAGAGTCATTTTAAATTCTCCACCCCATTCAATTCTCACTTTTTCGCCTGTTTTTTTGTCTCGTACGTCAATCCCGTATAGTGAAAAATTTTCAATAGAAATTGTTTCACTATGAGTGTCTTCATATATTGCAAATATAATATCTATTACTGCATATATAACACTTCTATTTTCCATTTCTGCATATATCTCAGATTCAAGCCTATGATCATTTTTCAATAAAACTTGGGTTGAAGAATTTTTTATTTCTTTTGTTACAGCAGAAATAGGGACTAATTTCCCAAGTGAATTTTTTACTGATATTTTTGTTATATCCGATATTTTTTCTCTTTTATTTTGTGGAATAGAAAACTCTACAACTGATTGTTCTTTTGCAGAATCAACGGAAAAAGTTGAAATTATAGATGGTTTTACTGCTAAATTTAACGCAGTATATACAGAATATGCAGAAAGATTATTTAATTTTGCTTTTTTGTGATCTATAACAAGTGTCGTTCGAGGGTATAAATGCTGATGTGAAGAATCTATATCTACAACCCCATCTGTTTTATGCAGAATTTTTTCTAAGAATTTACGGATATTATTTTGAGATTCAGAATCTTCAGAAAGAACTCGAATAACTAATGTTGAAAAAACAGGAGGACCTGGTGGGTCTTCTACTACTCGAACTATTGCATTTTCCGAGAGAGATAAATTATGGATTTTTTTACGAATATTTATAGCTTTTTCTTCAGATGTTTTTTCTTTGTCATCTGTAAAGCTAACAAGTAGACTTGCTTGATGTTCGGAATTTCTACCCGAAAATCCGCGAAATAATCCATTAAAGTCTACAACAGGAGATTTTCCTGTGAACATGGAAATACTTTCTATATTGGGGAGTTGTGTAATTATTTTTTGAATTGCTATAGCAAATTTTTGTGTTTCATCGCTACTGGTTCCTTCTTCTTTATCTATTGTTACCCAGAGTGTTTTATTGTCTGCTTTTGGAAGCATTTGAAAATGAACAAGTTGAAGAGGAATAAAAATAAAGACACCAATAAGGGCGGAAAAAACTATAAATAGTATAGATTTTTGTTTTGCATTACTTTCTAAAATATTTTGAATTGTATTTCCGTACCAATTTTGAAATTGTTCAAATTTTGAAATTTTATTTTCTGAAATATTTGAAATATCTGCAGGGGGGATTTTTTCTCCAGATGTTAATGTTATATTTTTTGTATTGTCTGTGTTTTTTGTTTTATTATATGTGAAAAAATATTGAGAGAGAAAAGGTGTAATAACATATGCGATAAAAAGAGAACAAATGAGTGCAGCAGGAACAAAAAAGGCAAGAGGTCCCATATATGCCCCCATCATTCCAGATATTTGTGTGAGTGGTAAAAATACAATTACAGAAGTGAGCGTTGATAAAAAGAGTCCAACTCCTACTTCTTGAACAGCATCTGCAATTTTTTGAATATTATCTCTTTCATCTTTCATTTGCATATGTCTGTAAATATTTTCAACAACTACAGTGGCTGAATCAACCAATAGTCCAAGTGATAAAATAAGTGCAAACAGTGTTACTTTATTTATCGTTTGGTCTCCCATGAGTCCTACAAAAAATACCATGAATAAAGAAAGTGGAATTGCAATAGCAACGAGTGAGGCGGCTCGTCCTCCTAAAAATATCATTAAAACAAGCATTACAATTACAATACTTTGGATAAGGTTTGAACCAAGTCCAAATATTGAATCTTCTGCAATTTTTGCAGTATTTCTTATATTTTGAAGTGTTATATTTTTATTTTCTGGTTTAGCAGAAAGTTCTTGTATTTTTTTAAAAACTCTATTCATTACCGCAGATGTATTTTCTCCTTTTCTTTTTGCAATAGATAAAAATATTGCGTCTTGATTATGAAGCTGATTTTTATGAAAAAGAGTTGTATATGAGGTTTGTTCTGTGTATCCATTTTTAATAATAGCAATATCACCTAGGGTTATTCCATTTCCGATAACAATATCTTTTGCTTTTTCTGCAGAATTAATTTCTGTATCTATTTCTATTTCATGTAAGAATTTTTTTGTTCGTAAATTTCCTATAACTGCTCGGCCATTATTCATTTTTAATGCATTTGCAACTTCATCTAAAGATAAATTTTGTGCTTTTAATTTTTCTGGATCAACAATAATTTTTAATGCTTTTCTTTCTCCTCCAGTAACCGAAACATTGGCGATTCCTTCAATTTTTTGCAACTCTTTACTCATTACAATTGCTTTTTCTCGCATTGCATTAGTCGAAATTTGTGTTGATGTAAGTGACCACACTCCAATCGCAATATCATCTGGTGAAATAGTTTTTATGAGGGGTTGAGAAATATTGGGATTTTTTGCTAAATCTAAATTTTCACTTATTTTAGAAAAAATTTTTACTTTTGAATTTTCTAAATCTTCTCCAACTAAAAATTCTACTCGTACGATAGATACACCTCCTTCAAACGATTGAGATGAAATTGAATCGACACCTTTTATCTCGGCTAATTTTTCTTCTATTTCATTTGTTACAAATTCTTGAACTTCTTGTGCTGTTGCACCTGCAAATTCTGTTTGTACGGTAAATGCAGGAAGTGTTACTTCGGGATTATACTGTTGAGGCATTTTTAAAAATCCAAATGCTCCAATTATAATAATAAAAATTATAACAAGCCATGAGAGAGCTTTATTTTCAAGAAAAAATTTTGAGAGAGATCCAAACATTATTTTTTGTATAAAATGTTAATATTTTTATTATAATAGTTATTATAATTTATTACTAATATACTAATATACTAGCATTTACTTTATAATATTTAAATTTATATTTATTACTGTGACAGCATACTTTTTTTTCGTGCTTCAACTGCATCTTTTAATGGTAAATGACTTTCTAAAGAAGTATTTGACTGAATAAATTCTTCGGCAGATTCTTTTGCATCGATTATTTTTCGTCCATCCATTAAATTTGCCATTTTTAAATCTGGTATTCCGCTTTGTTTTAATCCAAATATTTCTCCAGTTCCTCGCATTTTCATATCCATTTCTGCAAGCTCAAATCCATTTTGTGTTGTTTCCATAGCAGATAATCGTTGATTTTTATAACTTTTTGTATGGAGTAAAAAACAATATGATTTATGCTTTCCTCTTCCAACTCGCCCTCTAAATTGATGCAGTTGAGAAAGTCCAAATCGTTCAGCTCCTTCAATAACCATTATGGTTGCATTTGGAACATCTACTCCTACTTCTACAACGGAAGTGGCGACTAAAATATCATATTTTTTGTTTTTAAAATCTATCATAATTGTATCTTTTTCTTTCGATTTCATTTTTCCATGCAAAATTGCGACTTTTCTGTGTGGAAATATGTGTGTACTGAGTCTTGTAAATTCTTCTTCAACAGATCGTAAATCTTCGAAGCCCTCACTTTCAGATGTTTCAACCAGTGGACAAATTACAAATGCTTGTCGTCCTTTTTCAATTTGATCATCTATAAAAAGTTCAATAGTTCTTCTTCCTGTTTCTGTAATAACTTTTGTTTCAACTTCTTGTCGCCCAGGAGGTAATTCGTTTAATACAGACAAATCCATATCGCCAAATGCCACAATTGCTAAACTTCGAGGGATAGGAGTAGCTGACATTTGTAAAAAATGTGGTGATGCTTTTTGTACTAATTTTTCTCTTTGCAGAACCCCAAATCTATGTTGTTCGTCTACGATTGCGAGTCCTAAATGATGAAAAACTACAGGGTCTTCTAAGATTGCATGAGTTCCGACTAAAATTTGAATTTGATTTGTTCGTAAATTTTCGAGTAATTTTTCTCGTTTTTTTCCTTTTATTGAACCAGATAAAAATTGGGTTTGTATATAGTGATTATTTTCGATAATTTCTTCGCTCTCAAATAATGTATTATCTGTTGTATTGTTACTGTTTTCAGTGTTTTCACTATTTTTATTATAATGATTCTCTAGTTTTTTAATTTTATATTTTTCAAAAAATTCTTGTTTTTCTGCTTCTGCTAAAAATTCGGTAATTCCTCTTAATAATTGTTTGGCTAAAATTTCGGTTGGAGCAATAATACAGGCTTGATATCCTTCTAAAATAATTGGTAAAAGAGCGCACATTGCAACGAGAGTTTTTCCACTTCCTACATCTCCTTCTAATAGTCGTTGCATTGGAACTGGCTTTTCGTAGTCTTTTAGTATTTCAAAAATTGATATTTTTTGTGCATTGGTCGGTGTAAACGGTAATGTTTTAAAAAAATCTTTCATGAGATTTGCATTCAGTGGAATGGCTTGTACACACGATTTATGTTTGGCATTTTGAATATTTTGTTTTTTGTATAAAGAAACAAGCTGTAGTACAAATAATTCTTCAAAAGCGAGTGTATCTTGTGCTTTTTTTAAAGAAATTTTGTCTTTTGGGTAATGTAAAATGAGTAATGCTTCTTTTTTATTCAGTAAATTAAATTTTTCTAAAAAATAAGAGGGGACTACGTTTGGGATATTTATATTTCCATTTTTGATTTGAGGAATAAGTTCTTCGTGAAGTTTTCTAAAAAACCATTTTTCTGTAATAAATGAAAGAGTTGGGTAAATAGGAAACAATCCTTCTGATATTTCTCCTTCATATTTTTGAACTTTTGGAGTTTGCAAACTAATTTTCCCATAGTTAAGTTTTGCTTTTGCAGAAATCATTACTTTTTGGTGGAGTGGTAAAGTTTTATCTATACCTCTTGCATTAAACCAAACGCATTCTATTATTTGTTGTGATGAATTTTCTCTAAATGGTGCTTTTACCAATTGAAAATTATTTCGTGTTTTTTCTTTATGAACCGATAAAAATTCTCCAATTAAAATATTGGTTTGGTCTGCTCTAATATTTGCAAAATCTGTAAATTTTGATCTATCTTCGTATTCTCGTGGTAAATATAAAAGTAAATCTTGAACAGTCACAATATTATTTTTTTGTAATTCTGTGTAATGTTTTTTTGCCATTGTTATTACTTTGTCCAATGGTGTAAGGAGTGTGTTATGCATAAAATTTAAATTTATTATAGGTATTATAATAAATTTGCGTAAAAATGAAAATATAAGATATAATATTTGTAGAACATATTTAGAACATATTATTTTATATATAACAAACATGACTTATTTATTAAACGGTGGAGACGATGAAGATACAGGAACATGTGGAGGTTGTGGATGTGGATGCGGTTATACAGCATAATTATTATTTTTTAAAGAATTTTTGAGTTTTATGAATACTTTTGAAAGAACAGAGACAAGAGCAGTCTTAAACGCTCGAGCCGATTTTTTGGCTAAAGTATGGGCATATTTTGGGCTTGCAATTGCAACAGCTGCAGTGGGTGCATATTTTGGAAAAGAAATTATTATACTTCCTCATTCTTTTTATGTTCCATATGGAATTTTTATGGCGTTAATGTTTACGCAAGGAATGTGGGGAAATAGTAAAACATTCGCAGTTCCAATGTTTTTGCTTTTTGCATTTTCTTCTGGAACAATTTTGTATCCTACACTTGCATTTGCTGCACAAACTGGGCAAATATTAGCAGTTATACAAGCGCTTGCTGCATCGGCTGGATTATTTTTTGCTGCTGCTATATTTGGATACACAACAAAAAAAGATCTATCTGGAATGGGGCAATTTCTATTTTTTACAATGTTAGGCGTTTTTATTGCAGGAATTGTAAATATATTCATAGGAAGTTCAATGATGTCTTTTATTATTTCTTGTATTTCGGTTGTTCTGTTTTCTGCCTACACGGCGTATGATTTACAAGCAATTAAAAATGGTGCATATGAATCAGCAATTATGGCTGCGACACATTTATATATAAATATTTTTGCATTGTTTAATAATTTATTAAATATTTTTTTAGCGAGAGATTAATATAGAATTAATGAAAAGTATTATATTAAAGTGCTCATTAAAAAAAGTAGAGAATTATAATAAATTCTCTACTTTTTTATTTAGATAAAATCTGATAAAATTATTATAATAGTTTATATATTTACAGTTCTTTGTTTTTAGATTTATGTCAGAAAAAATAAAAAAACCAAAACGGTTTGTTCCGAATATTAAAAAAGTTTCGCAAAATCCACAGCCACTTTCCAATGGGCATCGTCTTTGTCCTGGTTGTAGTGAAAGCCTTATTTTAAAACAAGCACTTTCTACTATAGATGTACCTGTAATTACAGCTAATGCAACTGGTTGTAGTGAAATTTGTTTTGGAGCGTATCCGTATACTTCATTTAAAACTCCTTGGATTCATTCTCTGTTTGAAAATGCAGCATCTGTAATTTCTGGAATAGAAGCTATGCATAAAGTAAAATTAAAAAAAGGAGAGCTTTCTGAAAAGCAAAAAGATGTAAAATTTCTTGCAATTGGAGGAGATGGAGCAACGTATGATATTGGATTTCAATGGCTTTCTGGAGCATTGGAGCGAGGTCATAATTTTGTATATATTTGTTTTGATAACGAAGGATATATGAATACTGGGTACCAACGTTCTGGGGCAACTCCAAAATATTCTTCTACTGCAACTTCTCCAGTGGGAACAGAAATTAAAGGGAAGCCACAAAAGAAAAAATCATTAACCGATATTATTGCAGCTCATAATATTCCGTATGTGGCACAATGTAGTCCTTCAAATTTTGCAGATTTAATGAAAAAAGCCCATAAGGCTTTTAATACAGATGGTCCAGCATTTTTAAATATTATTTCTGCGTGTCCAACAAGTTGGAAAACACGACCTGAAAAAGGACTTGAGATTTTAGAAACAGGAGTTGATAGTTGTTTTTGGCCATTGTTTGAGGTTGATAATGGAGTATGGAAAGTTACATATAAACCAAAAGAAAAACAACCGATTACGCATTGGCTACAAAATCAAGGAAGGTTTAAACATCTTCTTAAAGAAGAAAATGCACATTTAGTTGCTGAAATTCAAGAAGATGTAGATAGAAACTGGGAAAAATTGTTACGAATGGAGCAAGCGTTTGGGAAAAAATCAGAAAGTATTACAGGTGTTACGTTATAAGGTGTAAAAAAAGTGTAAAAAAAAGAGCTCTCAATATATAAAATATAAAAATATGGAGAGCTCTTTTGGTATAGTATGAATACAAAACATTATATTTAAACTATCTTTTTATTTTTTATAAAATCAAATAATAATCGTACATTTTGTCCTGTTGCAAAATTTGTTTTTGCATCAAACGAAGAATATGCAATATCAAAATGTGACCAAGGTGTATCTGTTTTTACAAAATGTTTTAAAAATAATGCAGCTTGAATTGTTCCCGCTTTAAATCCTGTTGCGGCATTTACAATATCTGCAATATTGGATTCAATTTTTTTTTCATATCGTGAATATAAAGGAAGTCTCCAAATTGGTTCATCTGTATTCTTACTTGATGTTTCAAGTTGAGTGTATAAATCTTCATTATTTGAAAATACAGCAGAAATATCTTCTCCAATAGCATATGCACATGCACCAGTTAATGTTGCCATATCAATTAAAACTCTTGGTTCAAATATTTTTTCTATATAGGATAGTGCGTCTCCCAAAAGCAATCGTCCCTCTGCATCTGTGTTTGTTATTTCAACTGTTTTTCCGTTCATCATTGTTACAATATCATCTGGTTTATAGGCTTTTTCAGAAATTAAATTTTCTGCTAAAGGAATAACCGCTACAATATTTTCTTTTATTTCGGTTTGTGCACACGCATATAATCCTCCAATAATTGTTGCAGCTCCTCCCATATCTTTTTTCATTCCAGTCATTGCATTCGATGGTTTTAAAGAAAGCCCACCAGTGTCATATGTTACCCCTTTTCCTACCAGTCCTATAGGTTTTTTTGTGCTATCGGTATTTTTGTATTCTATAATTAAAAATCGAGATTGGTCAGGACTCGCTTGTCCAACCGATAAAATTCCACCTGCTCCAAGTGTTTTTAATTCATTTTGAAGAAGAGAGGTGATTTTTATATTTTTTATAGTTGAAAATAATTTTCGTGTTTGTGCTTCTATATATGATGGAATAGCAATTGATGGAGGAGTATTGATCATGTCTTTTGTAAATTTTACTCCAGTTGCCCATGCTTCTCGTTCTGCTTTTTTAAGAGAATTTGTAACAATATAAATATTTTTAATATAATTGTTTTTTTCTATTTTTTCAGAACTTTTTTTAGATTTATAGTGATTGAATTCATATTGCCCAAGATGAATTCCGTCTATTACTGCTGAAAAAATATTTTCTGAAAGAGTTTTATCTGCAATAACAACATAATTTTTTATATTTTTTGTAGAATATTTTTGTGCAATTTTTACAATTTTCTCTCCTTTCGCACGTACATCTAAAGTATCAATTTTTGAAAGATCTTCAGCAATATTTATATATAATCTATTTTTAGAATCTGTAAAAACTGGAAATTCTGAAATTTTTGTATCTTTAATATTTTGTAGTTCTGAAATATCAGAATTTTTAAATTCAGCAAGAGTAATAAATAATGTATTTGAATTATCTAATTCTATTATATCTGAAATTTTTGAAATATATGTAATCATGCTTTGTATATAAATAATTTTTTTGTATAGAGATATTCTCAAATTTACAAAAAATATGAAATGTATTTTCATGTTTTTAATTGTATGATATAATAATCTGATTTTTTTTATGATTCATGGTACACAACATAGCATGTGTAATTTATTTTCTTTTAAAGAATCGAGATTAGTTTTTGCAGTTGAAGAAAATGCATCTAATTGTGTAGATTATAATTCCTAATTCAGAAAAATTAACAAAACAGCTTCCAATTGAAATTGAATTAGAAAAAGAAATAATACAAAAATATTATATAAAAATTAATATTTATGATAAAATCTATAAAAGGAATAATATTTGATATGGATGGAACATTGTATCCATATGATTCGGAAGAAAAAAAATATAAAAATTCAACAAAGCAAAAAATAATTTATGATAATAAAATCAAAATTATTAAAAAATATAAGAAAAATATTACTGATAGTGAAATTCAAGAAATTTTAGAACAATCAAAAAAATCAAAATTAGATAGTTCTGTATTTTTAAGCCAGTATTTAAATCTAAATATTGATATAATTTTTGAAGAAAAAATGAATATCAATCCTATTTTTATAAAGTATGACGAAAATATAGTAAGACTATTAACGAAGTTACAAAGAGAAAATATAAAATTATTTTTAGTAACGGGGTCTCCAAAAGTATGGTCAGATAATTGTTTACAAAAACTTAAAATTAAAGATTTTTTTGTAGAAATACTCAATAATAATTTTTATCCAGAGAAAAAAGAAAATGCTTATTCTAAAATAGTAAAAAAATATAAATTAGATTCAAGTGAGGTTTTAGTAATAGGTGATAATTATAAAAATGATATTGAGCCAGCCGAAAAATTAAATTTTCATGTTATTTATCAAAATTTTGATATAAAGGCGTTAGAGGAAAAACTGAAAATTAACACGCCTATATCTCATGTTTTATAGACTTCTTTCTTGTTTTCGATATACAAATTTCGTGATATAATAGGAATATCATTATTCAAAAATAAACATGTATAATAAAATAATAAAATTTTCAAAAAATTTAATATCAGGGATTACTCCAAAAGATGGAATTTTGGAGTATTCTAATGTTTTAAAAAAAGAAAAAGAAGAAAAAGAAAAAGAGGTAGAAAAATTTAATCAAAAATCCAAAAAAGTTCTTGCATCGTATTTAGATTCAGAGAGTAAGCCAACGGTAGTTATTGCTGAAATTTCTATTGCAAGTGTAATAAAAATAATAGGGATACTTATTGGGTTTTTCTTGTTATGGGAATTTGTAGCAAAAACTTCAGAAATTTTAACATCTTTATTTTTTTCAATTTTTTTAGCTTCGGTATTGTATCCGATGGTGAAATTTTTTGAGCAAAAAAAAATACCAAAAGTTGCAGCTATTTTACTTAGTTTTTTTTCTGTATTTCTTTTTTTAGGGTTACTTATTTCAAGTGTTTTACCTGCAGTAATTGATCAATCTATTACATTTGGAAATTGGTTATTGGAGTATACAAAGTTGATTTATAATGGGGATTTTTCTTCATTACCAAATTTTCTTGAAGAATTAGGTCCATGGTTTCAAGAAAAATTACATACTATAGATGATTATTTAAAAGGGTTAAGTGAAAATACTCAGGCTCAATCTGGTTTATTTCAGTTTATAACAGAAAATATTTCTAAATTTAAACCATGGCAAGAGGGAATTGTAAATACTGTTTCTTTTGTGTTTTCGTCACTCTTTTCATTGGTATTAATTATTATTTTAACATTTTTTTTATTATTAGAACGAAAAGAAATATATATGTATATATTAGATTTTTTTTCTCCTCAATTAAAAGAATATATCAGTTTGAAATCTACTCAAATGCAAGAAAAAGTGTCTGGTTGGATTCATGGACAAATGCTCTTGTTTATTTTTATGGGAGGATTGACATGGTTATTTTTTGCAGCATTGGGAATTGAATACGCTGTAACGATTGGGTTTATTGCAGGAGTGGCAGAATTTCTTCCTTATTTTGGTCCTATTGTAATATTTTTAATTGGTATGCCTTTGGCGCTTGCAGAAAGTTGGGAAGCGTCATTTGCCGTTCTTATCTTTTTAGGAGTTATGCAATTTGTAGAGGGAAATATTTTAGTTCCTTTAATTATGGAAAAATCGGTCGGAGTTACAGGGTTTGTAACAATTTTATCATTATTGGTGGGGTATGCATTGTTGGGCATTCCTGGTGCTATTATTGCTATTCCACTTGTTGCGATTATTGGAATATTTGTAGATGATATTAAAAATTTAAAAAAATAGCATGAATTATTGGTTGATGAAATCGGAACCAAATGCTTATTCTTTACAAGATTTAAAACGTGATAAAATTGAGCATTGGGATGGAGTGCGGAATTACCAAGCTCGAAATTTTATGCGTGATGATATGAAAATTGGAGATTTATGTTTATTTTATCATTCAAATATCAATCCTCCTCATGTCGCAGGTATTATGATGGTTTGTAAAGAATCTTATCCAGATTTTACAGCATGGGATATCGATAATGAATGTCATTTTGATTCTCGTTCGACACCAGAAAAACCGTTGTGGTTTATGGTCGATGTAAAATTTAAGCAAGAATTTGCAAATAGTGTTTCGTTGGGAGATATAAAAGCAAATAAAAAATTGGAAAATATGATGATTTTACGAAAAGGAAATAGATTATCGATTACACCGCTTTCATCTCGTGAGTTTGATGAAATTTGCAAAATGAGTGAAACAGAAACAGTAGATAGTATTAAAATCAAAAATAAACTAAATATATTACAACACAAATAATATGATAAGTAATAATAAAAAAATAGTAATTTTGGGAAGT
Organism: uncultured Candidatus Altimarinota bacterium; assembly: GCA_947311245.1. GTDB lineage: Bacteria > Patescibacteriota > Gracilibacteria > CAIRYL01 > CAIRYL01 > SZUA-1403. The sequence continues at coordinate 7,242 of CAMZKJ010000001.1, read as the reverse complement.
TTGACACAAGATTTATTTGTATACGCAAATGGAAATTCTGTAATGAGTCAATCTGATGAAAATGGAGAACAGGAATTTTATGCTATTCCACACGGAGGGAAATTAACAGCAAAATACTTAGAAAGACATGCTGGTGGTGGAGGTGCAAATGTTGGAGTATCTCTTCAGCGACTTGGATTTGAGTCTCATGTTTTCGGAGCAAGAGGGGATGATGAAGTGGGGACGTGGATAGAGAATGTGTTACAGAAAGAAAAGGTAAAAACAGAAAATATTCAAGTGTTGCAAAATACAGAAAGTGGATTCTCTGTTATTTTAAATTCATATCAGGGAGAACGAACTGTTATTTTTACGTCTCAGGCAAATAAAAAATTTAAAAAAATAAATGCTCATGATATTGAAAAAATTGATCCAGTAGCAATTTATTTATGCCATATTTCTTCTGGATTAGATAATAATATAACATCTGAATTATTAGATTATTTAGAAAAAAATACGGAAACAATTTTATCGTGGAATCCTGGTCGAGAGCGTTTAGAGTTAGGGTTAGAGTCAGAGGAAAATAAACGATTATTGGCACATTGTAATTTATTATTTTTAAATAAAGAAGAGGCTGAATTATTCACAAGTATGAATGCTTGTAATGTAGAATGTAGTAATGGGAAAAAAATTCGTAATAAACATTATGAAAATAGCCTAAAATCTGATCATAAATCAACGATAGCAAATCTTCCTAATTATGCTTCTGATGTTTCTGGTTTAGCAAAAAAATTGTTACAAACTGGAGTGAAAACCGTTGTGATTACAGATGGAAGAAAAGGGGTTCAGGTTTTTACGGAAAATGAATCATTCTTTGCTGCAAGTTTAGATGGAGAAAGAGTTGATACACTCGGTGCAGGAGATAGTTTTTCGTCAGGGTTTACTGCAAGTATTTTGCGTGGAAATAGTTTGGAAGATGCAGCAAATTATGCTAGAATAAATGCACAATCTGTAGTTTCGCATAGAGGAGCTCAGCCTGGTTTGCTTACTGAAAGCCAATTATATAAAAATAAATAATATCTAACATACATATATATGTCACAAGAACAAAAATTATCAGATTTAAAAGAAATGATTTCTTCTATGGAAAGAACTCTATTTGCTGTTCGTTCACTCGTTGCAGAAATTTCTGGTGAAGAACCAGCTATCTCTTCTCGAAGTTTTATGAAAAGTCAGGCATCGGCAATGCCTTCTGCAATTCGTGGAGACGAAGAAGGGAAAGTAATTATTGGAGCATTTGATGGTCAAGGAATGTCTGATGAAAATGGAGAACAATATCCAGTTCCTGTAAATTATGCTTCAAAGTCAAAAATTGTAGTTGGAGATAAAATGAAATTAACAATTACACCATCTGGGAAATTTATATATAAACAAATTGGACCAGTAAATAGGGTGAATGTTTTGGGTCCTTTGACATGTGAAGATGGTCAATATAAAGTGTTATCGGGAGGAAAAGAATATTTTATTCTTACTGCGTCAATAACATTTCATAAGGCTATGATTGGAGATGAAATTAGTATTTTATTACCAGAAGGAGTAGATGCAAAATGGGGTGCATTGGATGCTGTTGTTCCAAAAATAGGAGACGGAGATGGAGATATGTATGAGTTTTAAGAAGCTAGAATATTATCTGGAAAATTGTAGATTTATATAAAAAATGACCTCATAATTGTATGAGGTCATTTTTTATTGTAATAGTTGTAATAGTTTTCTCCTACTATTACTCTCTAAAATAATTCTGAAACAGATTTCTGATCAAGAGTATTTTTAATAATATTTGCAAGTAATTCACTTGAAGATAAGATTATACTATTTTTAACTTTATCTTGTAATGGAATAGAGTCAGAAATTACAATTTCTTTAAAATTAGCATTGTTTAGTCGTTCGATTGCAGATCCTGAAAAAATGGGATGCGTTGCACATAAATAAATATCTGTATTTGCTCCGTTTGAAAGCAATGCTTCTTTTGCAGCACAAATTGTTCCAGCTGTATCAATCATGTCATCAACAAGAATACAGGTTTTACCAGATATATTTCCAACTATTTCATTTATTTCTGCATGATTATGTTTTGGGCGTGATTTATGCATTATAGCTAAATCTACTCCGAGTTTATCGGCAAAAGTTTTTGCATATTTTGCACCTCCTGCATCAGGCGATACAACAATGAAGTCAGAAATTTTTTTCTCTTTTTGAATATTTTTGAAATGTTTCACAAACATATTCTGTGTATTTACATTATCAACAGGAACATCAAAAAATCCTTGAGTTTGGTCAGAGTGAAAATGAAGGGTAACCATATGATCCATTCCTGATTTTACCAATAGATTTGCCATTAATTTCGCTGAAATACCTTCTCTTGCATCATGAATTTTATCTTGTCGTGAATATCCAAAATGTGGAAGAATTACATGAATGGTTCTTGCAAAGCTTTGTTTCGCTGCATCGCATAGTAAAAAGAGTTGCATAAAATCTTCATTTATACTTCCTGGTCGAATGGTATGGAATAAGAAAATATCTCTTCCTCTAAGAGATTCATTATATTTTACATAAAATTCTCCACATGAAAATTTTTTAATAGTGAGTTCCGAAAGTTTTACTCCTAATTTTTGTACTGTTTTTTCTGCAAAATGTAGTCCTGCGTCTGAGCTAAAAAATCGTGAATTTATAACATTTGTCATGTGTTTTTTGTAATGGTTATTAAGTATTATACAATATAAGTTTAGATTATTCTCCTAGTTATTTAGTCGTTCAATTACTGTTTGCTCAATATTATCGAGTGAAATAATTTCTTGTTTTCCAAGGTGCATATCTCGAAGAATTGCTTTATTTTCTCTTACCTCAATTTCTCCTAATATAATAGCCCATCGTGCTCCAGACCTATCTGCCATTTTTAATTGTGCTTTCATCGAGCTTTTCCCCATTCCTCCAATAGCGTTGTAGCCTAAATCTCTAATATTTGTAGTGATTTTTAATGCTTTTTTCTTTCCTTCTTCTCCAAGTTGGGCAACAAAAAAGTGAACTTTGTCTTTTGATTCAGGCTTAATTCCTGCATCTTTCATATGTCCAATAATTCGTTCAACTCCCATTGCAAATCCAAATCCTGGAGTTGGTTGTCCTCCCAGTAGTTCTGCTAGTCCATCGTATCGACCACCACCACCAATAGCATTTTGTGCTCCTTGTGACTTATCCCAAATTTCAAATACTGTATCACAATAATAATCTAATCCTCGAACGAGACCTTCATTTTCATAAAATGGAATGTTTAATGCGTGTAAATAGTCTTTTACTGTTTCGTAGTAGTTTTTACTTTCTTCAGAAAGAAAATCTTTTAATTTTGGAGCCATAGAAACAAGGATTTGGTCATCTTCATCTTTTGAGTCTAAAATCCGAAGAGGGTTTGTTTTAAGGCGTGCTTGTGATTCTTCTGATAAATGTTGAGATTTATCAAAAAAGAAATCTCGTAATGCTTCCATATATTCTTCTCTATTTCCAGCCGAACCAAGAGTATTAATTTGAATATCTACTCGATCAGCAATTCCTAAATCTTCTAAAATTTTATATGACATGTGAATAAGTTGTGCGTCTACAGAAGCATCTTTAATTCCTAATACTTCAAAATTTGCTTGATGAAATTGTCGAAATCGTCCTTTTTGAGGTCTGTCATATCTAAATTGAGGTTCAATAGAATATAATTGAACAGGTTGTGGAAGTGTATGCATTCCATGCTCAATATATGCCCGCATAATTCCTGCAGTTGCTTCTGGTTTTAGTGTCATTAATTTCCCAGATCGGCTTTCCATTGTGAACATTTCTTTACTTACAACATCTGAACTTTCTCCTAAAGAACGAGAAAATACACCAGTTTCTTCCATAATAGGTGTAGTGATTCGTTTAAATCCAGATTGTCGTCCTCTGTGTCGAACCGATTTTTTTATCATTGTATAGTAATCTTGGAATTCTGGTAATAAATCTTGAAATCCACGCAGTGTTTGAAATTTTTTTGGTTTGGATTCTTGTGTCTTTTCTTCTTCTGTATTTTCGAGTGTATTTTTTTCTGTTATATCAGCAGTATTATCAGTCATACGTAATTTTTATGTTATATAATATTTTGTATAAAAAGTGTATGTATTGTCGCGTAAAAAGCAATTTCTTGCAAGTTGTTTTCCGTTACAGTTCTTATAATAAATGTGTAGTTATCTGTGTTCAATATTTATATGATTATTTTTAAACTTTATATTTACAGAATATCTAAAAAGAGTAATATATTTTTAATATATTATTATTTATTGTTTTATGTTGAAAAAATCACCTTTTGAAAATTATTTAGAAATTTTATCGGATAGTGCTAAAATTCTTAATTTATCTGATGCAGTTATTGAAAAGTTAAAAACTCCAAATAAAATTCATCAATATGAAATTGAAACATCAACGGGGAAAAAGTTTAATGCATATAGAGTTCAATTTAATAATGCGAGAGGTCCATATAAAGGGGGAATTCGATTTCATCCAGAGGCAGATATTCAAGAAGTAAAAGCATTAGCTGCGTTAATGGCAATTAAATGTGCAGTTGTTAATATTCCTTTAGGAGGAGGAAAAGGAGGAGTGCAATGTAGTCCAAAAGAATTAAATGCTGAAGAAATGCAAGATATTTCGCGTGCATGGGTACAAAAAATGGCACCATTTATTGGTCCAAGACAAGATATTCCTGCTCCAGATGTGTATACAAATCCTCAAATTATGGGGTATATGTTAGATGAATATGAAAAAATTAAAGGAAAAAGTTTACCAGGAGTTATTACAGGAAAACCAATTGAATTGGGAGGTTCTCAAGGGCGAGGGGCTGCAACCGCTCAAGGAGGTGTGTATATTTTGCTTGATTATATTAAGCGTATAGGAAAAAAACCTGAAGATTTAACTGTTGCAGTTCAAGGTTTTGGAAATGCGGGGTATCACGCAGCAAGCATTTTGCATTCTCATGGATTTAAAATTATAGCTGTGTCAGATTCAAAAGGTGGGATATATGATAAAAAAGGAATGAATCCTGAAAATATTTTTAATGGGAAAAAACAATTTGGAAGTATTCAAGACGCATTACAGGCAAAGCTTGATGGGAAAATTTGTGCTGAATCTACATGTTGTAGTCCAGACTTTATTAGCAATGAAGAGATTCTTGAAATAGAGTGTGATATTTTAATTCCTGCTGCACTTGATGGAGTCCTTACAATTGATAATGCTGAAAAAGTAAAGGCATCAATTATTCTTGAATTAGCAAATGGTCCATTAACTCCAGATGCAGATAATATTTTTGAAAAAAATAATATTACTGTAATTCCGGATGTATTGGCAAATGCGGGAGGAGTAACAGTTTCATATTTTGAATTGGTGCAAAATATTCAAAATTTTTACTGGACAGAGGAAGAGGTTCAAGGACGACTAAAAAATATAATGCTTACTGCTTTTTCGGATATTATTGACTTTTCTATAGAAAAGAAAGTAACCCTTCGAAGAGCGGCTTTTGTGTTAGCAGTGCAAAGAATTGTGAAAGCTATGGAATTGCGTGGTCAAATTTAAAATTTAAAATTTAAAAATTTGAAAGCATTTTATCTATAAAAAATTCTACTACATTTCGTATATCATCATTATTCATATATTTCCCATTGTGTAATGCGAATGCTAAATAATAAAATTTATTATTATCAATAGTTGTAAGTTTGGCGAGATTAGTTATTTCATCATAATCACTATTTGTATTACTTGAATATTTATGCTCTGTTGTTGCAGTAACAGCAGAGCTATCAAGAATAAAAACATGGTTCAAAGATGGTGTACTTCCAGCTCCGTAGACTCGTTTTACATAAATATTATAGCCATTATATGTAAAATCTAACGTATCAACACTTCCATTTCCATCAGCTCCAAGATTTCCACTTATAAAAAAGTTTGTAAATCCATCTCCAACGGTTGCACTTAATATAAATATATTATTTTTAAACATTGTGAAATATTTACCATTTATACCAAATGCATCTTCATCGGTAATTAATTGTTTATTAGTATAGTTAATATTATTTTTGGTATCGGTTCCAATATAATTTCCTTTGTCATAGGTATTATCTCCACCATCATAAATATAATTTGCAGTTGATCCCATATCAAGTATGAGCGGATAGAGTTCGGGAATCCAATCGGTCATTTCGTCTGCATTATTATCAAAATTTTTGAGTACATCGTCTAGTGAAAGGCTTGATGCAACTTTTAATGTTAGAGAGTTTCCAGACCATTTTGATGTATTGTTAACACCAATAATGCTTACAAGTGCATCGACATTTCCTGTTGTGACATTTAATATTGCTTCTTCGCTATTAAGAATTTGAAATGAGTTTAATGTGACTCCTGTTGAGAGTTCAAAAGTAGTAATTGCTTCGAGTCCAGCTCCAGTAATATGTAAATCAGCGGTTGTGTTATATCGTAAAAAATTTGGGCTTACATTATATAAGTAGGGAAGTATTGCTTCTGCTGAATTTTCATCGTTATCGAGAACCTTCCATGTTGATGCATCACAAATGTATGAATATTTGTCTGTTGTATTGTGATACATTTTTCCAGAATTATTAGAATCACAAATTGGGGCAGATGGTAAATTTTCCATTCGAAAATTTAATACTTCGTTTCCACCAAAATCAACATTGTTTGAAAAAAGAAAAGCATTTTTATCAGCTTGCCATTCAAGAAAATTATTTAAATTTTCTCCAAAATATAATTTTGAATTTCCGAGTGAATCGGCTACAACGTCAATATTTCCAAAATTATTATTTTCTATAATTATAATGTCACCATTGTTCGCTTTTGTAATATTGTTTGCAAATAGTGCAAAGCATAATGTTATAGCAAGTAGAAATGTACTTTGAAGTTTTTTATGTACTGTATATTTCATATAAATTAATATGTTAATTTTATATTTTCAGCTCCAATCCATCGTGCAAAAGATGAATCAAAAAGCATTGTTGAGTTTGAATTAATTGTTGATGTATAAATAATAGTATTATTTATAACATAATATATAATATTTGATATTCTTATAATTTTATATGTATCATCTATATTATATGACCCATATGATAGCTTTACTGCATTATTTTCTATAATTTGTAACACATCATTTTGAAAATAAAATGCATAATCTATAGAACTTTGTTTTACATC